>DAIPLH010000246.1:0-5126 GCA_036769325.1 Bacteroidota bacterium | reverse complement strand
AAAGTGTAAACCATGTCCCCGAACATGTGTAAAGGATGTCACTGGTCTGTACATTTGTAAGGGAGGGGGAAATGGTTTGATCCCTGCTAGGGGGTGAGTTCATGGAAATTCAAACTGAGACACTACTCGTTTTCCCCTCGTTAGTCTCAACTGAAATGGAAACATTGTAATTTTCGATGTGCCTTCGCAACTACATCAAAACAAGAAGACGGACAACCTCAATCTTTTTTCTTTCACAGCACGATCATGCATGGCATCGTTGATGTGACTGATGCCGGCACTTAAAAAGCTGCTCCAGCAGAGGACCTTGATTTGTAGAGCGAGACTCAGTCTCGCTTACTTGCATTTCCACACTTTGCTCCATACTATCTACTCGACATTTTCAGCGGGATCATCTCACAGTGAGATCATTGAGGGCTTTTCACTATGTACAATCTTCCATATCACAAAGAGCAAGACCCACAAGCGATTAAAGCTTTTGTTGACCAGTATCCGTTTGCTTTTTTAGCCGGTTGTGATTCAGAAAACAAACCTGTTGCTACGCAGGTGCCAATTTTTATTGAAGAAAAGGCGGGTAAGAAAATATTGCGGGGGCATATCATGAGAAATACTGACCATCATAGAGCCTTCCTGCACAATGAAAATGTTCTGGTTGTTTTCACCGGTCATCACACCTATGTAAGCGCTACATGGTACAGCAACCCGCATATAGCTTCTACATGGAACTATATGAGCGTGCATGTCAAAGGTATCATCAGGTTTCTGGATGATGCGGCATTGGAAGATGTGCTACGCAAGACAACCCTTCACTTTGAAAACTATAACCATCAGTCTTCAACAATTTTTGATAACCTGCCCGTGGAGTTTAAGCAAAAAGTAATGCACGCCATTGTGGCCTTTGAGGTTGAAGTGTTAGAAATGGACAATGTTTTCAAATTGAGTCAGGACAGAGATGCCAAGAGCTATGAGAACGTCATAGAGAAGCTCAAGGAACAGGGTGAAGACGGGCAGGCGATTGCCGCAGAGATGGACAAGAGACCCCGGCCTGCACCATGAAGAGACTCGATTCAAAAGGATGATCAAGAGTACTGACCAAAATCAAGGAGGAAACTCGAAGATCCAAGCATCAAATCACAAACAAGGTTCAATCACCTAAGCTCAAATATCCAAACGGATACGTCGGAGTCGGATAACCACAGGAAAGCAGAACCGCGTTCACAACAACTTTCGATTGACTTTCAACCTCTTTTTCTCCTCTTTTCTCCAAAGAACAATCCACGAATCGATGCGGGGCAGGGTTCACCAAGTGCGGGGTACATGACATTCCTTAATCCTCTTCTCCTGTTCGGGCTGGCGGCGGCAGCACTTCCTGTACTGATTCACCTTCTCAATCTGCGACGTCTCAACACCATCGAGTTCAGCTCGCTCCGGTTCCTTAAAGAGTTTCAGCAAACGCGGATACGGAGGCTGAAAATACGCCAGATCCTTCTGCTGGTTGTCCGCACACTCCTCGTGGTTTTCCTGGTCCTGGCGTTTTCGCGTCCGGCACTCGAAGGAAACATGGCTGGAGTCGTCGGAACAAATGCCCGATCTACAATGGTTATTCTTCTCGATGATTCACCGAGCATGATGGTGCGCTCGGAGCGTGGCGTTTTGTTTAACCAGGCGATTGAGGCCGTACGTGAGATCGTCAAACTTGCCAGACCAGGAGACGAGATTTACTACCTTCCCCTTTCTGAGATCAGACATTCATCGGGCAGCATCCCGGCCTCTTCACCTGAATCCATTGAAGAGACCTTGTTAAAAGCCCAGCCCTCGCATACAACGGTCCGTTTTGTTGAAGCCGCAACGCGAATCAGCGCCATCCTCGCTGAATCGCCCAATATCAACAAGGAAGCCTATTTCATCTCCGATGCACAGGCTTCACAATTCTCAAGGAAGCAGGCGGACACCGCTTCCCTGTTTGCGGGTGATGTCAGGGGGTTTCTTGTACAGATCTCCACACCCGTGAATCCGGAAAACCTCGGGATCTCTTCGGTATCAGCCCGCGCACAGGTGATCAGCCCCGAAAGGCCGGTTTCCTATGACGTCCTTGTTCAGAACGGCGGAACGATTCCCGCGGAGAACACCGTCATGAGCCTCTATCTCGACGGAATCCGCACTGTTCAACAATCCGTTAACCTCCCTGAAGAGAGTTCAGCATCCTTTTCTCTCAATATCGTCCCCCGGAAAACGGGAATTCTCCAGGGGACAATCGAACTCGAGGAAGACCTGTTTGACCTGGACAACCGCCGGTACTTTTCGTTCGAGGTCCCTTCGAAGATCCGGGTTGCCATGGTAGGAGCGGTTGAAGATACCCGCTTCCTCGAACTCGCACTCTCGGCCGCCGAGGGCCTTTCCACCAATGGATTGTTCGTAACGACCCGCCTCGATGAAACAACGCTTGGTTCCGCCAACCTCGCATCATTCGATATCCTTGTTCTCTCGAATATCCGGGATCTTACACCCCAGGAAGGTGAACGGCTGGGACGTTTTGTGACTGAAGGCGGAGGTGTCGCGTTTTTCCCCGGGTCGCAAACAAATCTTGCCAATATCAGCGCGACCCTGATGAAGCGATGGCAAGGTCCGATTTTCACAGGGACAAAAGCTTTAACGGCTTCCCCAGTTGAAGGAGAAGAATCGGAAGGAAGGGTGACGTTTTCCAGGGTCGATCTTGCGCATCCACTCTTTGCCGGCCTCTTTGAGGAGCGCATCGGCGGACGGGATGAAAAGCTGGAAGTTGAGTCGCCCCGCATTGTTACTCATGTTCAGATGACCCGATCCCCAAAGGGAAACACGATCATTGACCTGAACGACGGATCGCCGTTTCTGGTCGAACAAACGGTCGGAGCGGGCAGGCTGCTTGTGTTTGCTGTGGACCCCGGACTCGCATGGTCTGACTTTGCCCGGAAAGGGATCTTTGCGCCCCTCATCCACAGGTCTGCTGTTTACCTGACAACCGGTCGTGAGGAGCAGGCTGAAACAATCGATGGGTCCCCCGCAACAATCACTCTCAGGTTGCCGGCGACCCCGGGGCCAACCTATTCGATGAAAACTCCGGATGGAATCCGTGAACGGGTCAACGCTGAGCTGAATCCACTCACCGGAATGACCGCTTTTACATCCCCTCCCACGCGGCAGGCAGGATTCTATGAACTTTCTCTGGACGGCGGTGATGGTGCACTGCTTGGACTAACCGCAGTCAATATTGACCCGGCAGAGTCGGTACTCCATCCGGGCGAGGAAACAATGATCGAAGAGTTTTTCACATCGCTTGGTATCCGGGACGGCCGGCTGATGTACATCAGAAGTCCGGACGAAGTAGAGCGGACCGTGGTTGAGTCCCGCTTCGGTGTTGAATTGTGGAAGTTCATGATAGGAACGGCGATTTTCCTTGCCCTCTGTGAAATGGCCATTGCTCGTGTCGGAAGAAAGGATATTCTAACTGCGGTGAAAACAAATTGAGCACACCACGTGAGAAGGCCATTCTGGTAGGCCTCTCACTCCGCCAGGCGGGTGAGAATGGGGTCACTGCGAAAGCAGAGGTGGAAGACCACCTGGATGAACTCTCCCGCCTCGTGGATACTGCCGGCGCCGAGGTTGTTGACCGGATCATCCAGGGAAGGAATTCGATCGATCCGGCTTTCTTCATTGGACGTGGAAAGGCCGAGGAACTGGCCTGGCTCGCCCGGGAAAGAGATGTCCAGTTGCTTGTCTTTGATGACGACCTCTCTCCCGTGCAGGTGCGCAATCTCGAGAAACTCATTGAGCGAAAAATCATCGACCGGAGTGGCATCATCCTCGACATCTTTGCGTCGCGCGCACGCACGAGCGAAGCGAGAACCCAGGTTGAGCTCGCTCAGTTGCAATACATGCTTCCGCGATTGACCCGCCAATGGACTCACCTTTCGAAACAATATGGGGGAGTGGGTACGAAAGGACCGGGGGAAACGCAGATCGAGACGGATCGCCGAGCGATCAGGACAAAGATCAGCCATCTCCGGACGAAACTGCGACGGATCGGAAAGGAACGCGCCGAACAGAGAAAGGGGCGTGAGCAATTCCCTCGTGCGGCTCTGGTAGGCTACACGAATGCCGGCAAGTCAACATTGATGAACCGCCTGACCGGCGCAGAAGTGTTCGTCGAAGACCGGCTCTTCGCAACCCTTGATTCCACGGTTCGACTTGTGAACCTCCCTCCCCCGCACCGGTTGCTCCTGAGCGATACGGTCGGCTTTATCCGAAAACTCCCTGCCCATCTCGTTGCCTCGTTCAAGAGCACTCTCGACGAGCTCCGGGAAGCGGACATTTTGCTTCACGTAGTCGATCTCAGTCATCCGGCCCACGAGGAACAGATGGCAGTTGTCAGCGACACACTGGCCGAAATCGGCGTTTCAGGCGTTCCCATGCTGACGATCTTCAATAAGATAGACAGGATCAAGAGCCGCGATGTGGTGAAGGCAGTCTCACAACGCTTTCCGGACGCTGTGCTGATTTCTGCTGCGAGGGCAATCAATATCCGCGAACTTGAACTCCGTTTGATAGGAGTTCTCAACGAGGGCTTCGTCGAAGAGACAATCACCGTTGGTCATGACAGCCCGCGCGCGATTGCACGCATCCATGAGCTCGGACAAATTCTCGAAAAAAAGTACGACGAGTCAGGAATCACCATCCGCTTCAGGATCGACAGGAAGCTGTCGGGGATGATCCACAAGATTCTGAAGGAAACAGATGGGGACAAGACATCAAGTTGAAACCGTCCAGAGCATTGTAAAATGGGTTGAAAGCACAACCATACCCTCTGCGATTCTCGGCGCCCTCTGCGTCTCTGCGTTGAAACACTATGACTCGCAAGGGTAAAAAGAAATCGCAGAGACGCGGAGTACGCGGAGAATACGCAGAGGGTGTGAATGAACAAAAAGGCCGCCTGGATTCCTCCCGACGGCCTTTGATGGTTGTGCAACGAAACCGCGACCCTGTTGCGGGTCGGCGTGGTTTCTTACTTCAGGAACATCATTTTCTTGAAGCTTGTGTACACTTCACCTGAAGTCCCTCTCGCTTCAAACCGATAGAAGTACACTCCCGTT
>DAIPLH010000245.1:0-5127 GCA_036769325.1 Bacteroidota bacterium | reverse complement strand
AACGACGTTCCCGAGACTCCCCCGTACCCATCCGGATTGATCCCGCTTGCGACAAACACATTCACACCCTGTGCCATCACGTCCGGCTTGATCCGGGGCGGATTGCTCGTTGTTGGCCCAACAGAACTGAAGTTGGCCCGCTCCCCTGTTGATATCACTGCACCGATCGCCAGAACACTGTCGCCGTCCGAGGGTGCAACCAGCGTGTTGTGCGTAGGATCCCCGCCGGCATTTCCTGCTGAGTTGACCACGACGATCCCTCGGGCGACAGCCATATCGGCTGCACGGGTAATCACTGTGGTGTTTCCATTCATGTCCTCCCACGTCCAGCTTTCGTACGGCGGATCATAACTAAAATAGCCGAGAGAAGTGCTGGTCACATCCACGCCGATGCTGTCGGCCCATTCCATTGCCGCAACCCAGTTGTCTTCCTCAATGGGCGTTTCGCTGCTGTCGTTCTCCGTTCGCGCGAGAATATAGCTCGCACCAAAGGCCGGACCGATGAGCAGACCTGGCTTGTTCCCTCCGATTGCCGAAAGCGTGTAGACTCCATGGCTGCCGAAGGAGAAGTCTGGATTGTTCGGGACCACGCTTTCCTTGTGATCAACGAA
The DNA here is from genome assembly GCA_036769325.1 of Bacteroidota bacterium. Lineage (GTDB taxonomy): Bacteria > Bacteroidota > Ignavibacteria > UBA10030 > UBA6906 > DAIPLH01. The sequence goes on along the minus strand of DAIPLH010000245.1, from coordinate 4,516 downwards.
ATCATGCGTCGCGATGATGTTCAGTGAATCGAACGCCTCATGCTCGGGCAACCTGACCCCGTTGTCGAACATTCCGACGATAACACCCTGTCCATAGTTGCCTGTGGCATGAACGGCCGGTACATTGATCAAACTGTCCTGTACATACGATTCGCCATAGTCCAGTGTGAGCACCGTTGCATGGCCCCGCCTGGCCTCTCCCTGATGAGCTCGAAAGCCAGGGTTGTTCCTCCGGAACCGGGCAACCGGTTCTATTGAGCGCACGAACGGGAGTTCTAAGAGTCCGGCAAGTTGAGCACGAGACGCAACCACGCTGACGGCGTTAAACCATTTCGATCGCTGGCGAACGCGCAAGACACGCTCCCTGATACGGCTCACATAGGTTTCATCGACAGGCAAATCAGAGTAGTCCACGACCTGATCTGCGGACCTCACCTTCAGGCGGCGCCGGATCGAGCGGTCAGAAACCACATCCTCAGGAACAGAGCGCCTCAGACCCTCCAGTGCTCCCTTATCGGTCAGAAACACCCAGGCCGTGATGTGTCCATCCGGATTTGCTGCCCGGGATTCAGTAGTCCCGAAGAATAAAAAGAGAAACATGAAGCAAGAAAACACACTGACTGCAGGAAACGGGCGGACGTTTTTTCTCATCATACTGTCTTTTCTGGATTCGAAGAGTAGTTCGCGTTCAACATTCCACTAAACTTATGTCATTTACCATCCCTTGTCAACGACCGGAGGTGCGACCCATCAGATATCGACCCCGATCCCGAAACTCGTCCGGAAATCGCTCTTTTCGGGCACGATCCCATCCACATCCGCCTGAGGATTGGTGTTGTGATCCCATGTTACTGAGAGGGAAAAATCAACCATATCACCAAACAAATCCAACGCAAAGAGAATGGACGTATGGTGGAAGGTATTTTTCGGCGCTGCAGGGCCGATTTGTGAGTAGTATTCGACTTTTACTTCGAGAGCCCCGGGAGGATCCATATCCAAAACGGTACCGGGAGTAATGATAGCCGTCCCCTGATCTTCCTCCAGTCCGGGAAGGACCGATAAAAAGTGAGTTGACTGATGACCGCCGCCAAACGTTACGGACCATTCGATTTGATCGTCCCGTTTGATGAAGTACCCGACCCCGACGCCAAACGTCGACCGAAGGCCGATATTCTGGAACTGATCGCTGAACAATGTCATTGAGAACGGCGTGACAAAGAACCCCTGGGTGATGAGCCAGTCGAACCGGGCGCTTGCGTTCTGGTTGTCAACTGTCTGCTCACCCGCCACCTTGCCAAAGTTTCCGGTATAATCAACATCGAATCTTGTCTGCCCCTGCTCCCTTCTGACGAATCCATGCAGGTTGAAATCTTCCTGCTCGGTGTTCCCGCTTCTCGTGACAACACCAACACTCGCATTCAATGACCAGTAGTTCCATTCAGTCTGTTCTCCCTCAATAATCGAGAGCAGGCTGGATCTCGGATAGTGGAGGACATTCCCGCCAACGCGAATCGAGATAATACTATTGCTCATCGTCGCAGTCCCTGTCACCGTACCAAGATCCTCGAACGTGAAGGTGAGAGGCACGGCCGATCGTAATTGCACCACATCGTCCCAATCAAGATGCAACGCATCAAGTTCTTCGCTTTCGAAGGAGAAATCCTTGTCTCTCATCGAGTTCACATGACCCGCAAGCCATTCTCCCGAAGGAAGCCTGATCCAGACAAGCGACCCTATAATGGGCTCCGGCGGTTCCCAATTCGCTTCCTGCGAGAAGGCAGGAAGGGAAAACCATGTTATCAGGAATGACAAACAAGCGATCGATGAAATTTTCAAGTCGGAACCTTTCTTTTTTTCAATCTTGCATTTCCAGCTTTGAACAGGCTGATCTCATGCCCATCAGGATCCCGGAGGTAGGCATGCCTCCATCCCCACGGCATTGTCACAGGCTTCTGATCGAGCAGAACATTTTTCTTTTCAAGCGTCCTGCAGAAAGCGTCAAGCCCTTTCACTTCGAAGTAGAGCCGGATGCCACCGGCAGCAGAATCGAAACTCTGACCGGGCTCGAGAAGATGAAGGGCAATTGTGGTCGTGCCAACCGGATTTTTCAGCCGGGCATAGGCGCCCGGATATGCATCGATCAGGTCGAATCCGAGGATTTCCTGATAGAAACCGAGTGACCTCTCAAGGTTTTTCGTGTAGATCATCGCGTGATTGAATTCGAGTGCAGCGCGCATGGCTGGGCGGATTACATTTACCGATGAAGACAGCTTCTTCATGACCACCGCTCCATCAATTAGAGAATGAGTTGCCAGTAACCGACGTCAATCCACCGGCCGAACTTAAAGCCCACCTGCCTGAAATGAGCAACCTTTTCAAATCCGAGCCGCTCGTGAAGAGCCACGCTTGCCTCATTGGGGAGGGCGATGCCCGCCATGATGGCGTGTATGGATTTCGATCGCACGGCCGCAAGAAGCTCGCGGCACAATCCCGTTCCGACTCCGAGACCTACATACCGACTATCCAGATACACCGTGCTCTCGACAGAGAACCTGTACGCAAGCCGATCCTTCCACTTTGCGGCGTACGAATAGCCGATAATCGAACCCTCGTTTTCCGCGACAAGCCATGGATACGATGCCTCTACAATCCCGCTGACTCTGCTGCCCATTGCCTCTTTGGATATTTCCTGTTCTTCAAAAGTGGCAATCGATTCGCGAACGTAGTGATTGTAGATGGCGGTAAGGGCTTCCGTGTCTCCTAACTCCGCCTTTCGAATGCTATAGCGCATTCCACCTCTATATCATTTTTCCCAAGGGGGTAAGAGGGAATGAAAGACAATTCTGGCAAAATATAGACATCAGCTATAGAAAGGTCAAATTGAGGAGTTTTTCAGTTTGAATTTCCATGAACTCACCCCCTATCACAGGTTAAACCCGTCTCGAGACGAGGTCTCGGCCGAAGGCCGGACCATTTCCCCCCGCCTGACCTCATTGAACAATGAAGGCGGGCAGGCCTCCCTTACCAAGGGAGGGGGAACCTGAGTTTCAATAGCCGGGGGAGAGTTCTATAAACAAAAAAATGAAACCAAGTGAGGTCTCAATCAAATTGAGTATTGGGAAAAACAAAAACAGCGCTCCCGGTTGCCCGGAAGCGCTGCCATCAGGACTCTCGTGCACCCCCTAGCGCACGAAAGCCACCCCAAACGGATTCAAGCCCACCTCAATCGTCTGGAGATACACCGGCACACCGCCGCCATTGGTCGCGTACACTGTGACTGTGTTGGAAGTCGCCCCTGAGTGTGTCAGATACAACCTCTCGCCATCCGGTGTGAGAACAATGTTGTGAGGAACTGCAAACGGTGTATCGGTTGACCCCAGAACAGCATTCGTGGCAATGTCGATTGCATACAAGCCATCCGTGCCAAGGCCCGAAAAGTTCGATGTGTAGAATGTTCGCCCATTCCTCGGCATCCCTGCACCATGAGCAGCCGGAATGTCGATTGACGCAACCGGCGCCAGAGACTTCCTGTGAAGAACCTTGACGACATTGCTCCCCTGGCATGGAAGGTAGAGATAGTCGCTTCTCGGCGTGAGGGACAGGTGTGCATCTCTTCCGACGACTGCCCTGTTCTGTTCCTGGAAATCCCCAGTGCGAAACTGGACCACATAGTGCGAATCCAGTGCAGCACCAATGATTGTGACAAACGCGAGTCTGCCCCTCGGCTCAAGGATGACATCGTGAGGAATTCCCCCGAGCGCAATCAAATCAGCCGGCATTGGAACGGTGGTAATCACCGACATCGATCCGGGGTGGATTACTGTGGCAGTCTTGTCGATATCGTTCACCACCCAGAGTTGTCCCTCCGTCTCATCTGCCCACATGTGAAAGACACCGTCGCCCGCCGGAATGGTTGTCACAAGCGAGAAGTCCGTGCCGTTAAAGACCACCACCCGGTCGTTGGCCCGGTCGCCAACAAACACGCGGTTCGTACTTCTGATCCATGCGATATACATCGGCTCCGGCGTCAGACCGCCCTGGGGAAGATCATATGTACCAATGACCGTATTGGTTGTTGTACTGATGACTGAGATCGACCCGGAAGAGCGATTCGTCACAACGATGGGTCCGTCAGGCAATGAGGCTAATTCATCTGCGGTGATGGACAAATCGTCCGGCCCGACAGTTGTTGCTCCCCGATAAGGATACTCCGGGCCAGGTGGAGGACATCCGGGAAACAGGGTCAGGGCTAGGAGTGAAAGCGAGAAAAGCAAAAACCACTTCATTGGAATTTTTTCCTTTCTGAAAGAGAAATGAAAGAATGATATATGGGCCATTACGCCGGCTGCTTCACAACGCGCAGGTACGGCTTTACCGATTTCCATCCCGAGGGGAACATCGAACGCGCCTCGTCATCGCTCACGGCAGGAACGATGATCACGTCATCCCCGTTGTTCCAGTTCACGGGGGTCGCAACCTTGTGGCGGGACGTGAGCTCGGCGTCAGGCCCGATAAG
>DAIPLH010000536.1:0-1503 GCA_036769325.1 Bacteroidota bacterium | reverse complement strand
ACTTTCGCAGGTGGGTTGACCCCAGTCGAAAAGGGTGGAGGATTTCAGACGAAATCACTGAGATTCCTCGGCAAAGACGGGAGCTACTACAAGTTCAGGTCAGTCAACAAGAATCCGCGCGCGGTCCTGCCACTTGAGCTTCGCGAAACCGTTGCCGGCGATCTGGCTCAGGACCACATCAGTACCTCCCTTCCATGCGCATCGTTGATCGTTGATGCACTCGCAGATGCAGTTGGCGTACCGAACCTTGAATCCCGATTGGTTTACCTGCCCGACACAGAAGACCTGGCTGATTTTCGATCCGAATTCGGGGGCTTGGTTGGGGTGTTCGAGATTTATCCGGAAGCAGACGAGGAAGGGATTGTCAATTTCCTCGGTGCCTCAAAGATCCGCAATTCGCTGAAGATGTTTCAGGCGATGGAAGAAGACAGCGAGGATAAGCCCGACGCCTATGCGTTCCTCAGGTCAAGGCTCCTGGATGTTTTTGTGGGGGATTGGGACCGGCATGTAAAGCAGTGGAAGTGGGCTCAATACAAGGAAGAGGGGAAGAAGGTCTGGCGCCCCATTCCCATGGATCGCGATCAGGCGATGGTCCACATCGATGGAGTTCTTCCGTCAGTTGCAACTATGGCGATCACGCAGTTTTCAAATTTCTCGGAAGGGGAGCCAGACCTGAGCAAGCTCGCTTTTTCCGGAAGGTTCCTCGACAGACGGTTGCTCGCGGGCCTTGACAAGCGGCAATGGGACAGCACAGCCACAGCGTTTGCGCGGGCAATGACCGATGAAGTTATTGAGGATGCTGTGCGCAGAATTCCCTCCGAATACTTTGCCGTCAACGGAGAGCGATTGACCCGCATTCTGAAATCAAGAAGAGATGCCTTTGCGGCAACCGCCGATCAGTACTATTACATCCTTGCAGAGTATGTTGACATCTCTTTGAGTGACAAGAGAGAGTTTGTTCAGATTCGAAGACTCAATGATAACGAGGTCGAGGTGGAAGCCTGGATCAGGAAGAAGAGTGGTGATCCCGATCCGGATCGGGACCGACCTGTGTTCCATCGCGTGTTCAGATCCGATGAGACATGTGAGATCAGACTGTATACGCTGGGTGGGGACGATCATATCCATCTCAGCGGGAAGGTTTCGTCGAGTATTCCGGTCAGAGTGATTGGTGGAAAGGGGGATGATGAGTTTGTTGACGAATCGTATGTGAGCGGCTCCCTCTGGGGTTTCATCCCGTTCATTGAGAGTCCGGAAACGATGACTCTGCTCTATGACTACCAGGGCGAGAACAGGTTCACGACAGGGGGCAGCACGGTCGTCGACAAAGATTTCTACCGGCCTCCTTCAGGCGGAACATACCAATATTAGAACAGGCGGGAATGTGAAAAAACCGGCAGAAGCCTCCTTGTTGTTCGTCGCGTTGCTGATCTCCTCATGCTCGTCCCAGGAGGAGACCACCAGTGCGGCGTCTGATGGCGGCTTCACTGTTGTCGCCCTCGG
>DAIPLH010000011.1:13644-18753 GCA_036769325.1 Bacteroidota bacterium | reverse complement strand
GCCGTGCAGAATGCCCGCACAACAGTGGCGGAGTTGTATTTCAAACAGGTACAAACTTCCCTGGCCCAGGCTGAGCTTCTCCGCGTGGTCCAGGGGGATCCTTCGCCGGATGCGAGGGCTCAGGCCCTCCTTATCCTTGGGGATATTTATCGCGCTCAGTGGAGGTTGGACGATGCAACGCTCCGTTTCCGGGAAATCATCAAGGAACACTCCGGTTCCTCCGCAATCCATGCCGCCCGCGTGCACCTGGGCAATCTTCTGAATGAAACCGAAAAACATTCCGAAGCAATGGAACTGTTCAAGAAAACCCTGGCCGACAAGTCCGTCTCCGACAGTAATTTGCTCCACGCCGCCAGGATCGGCCTTGGAACTGCATACGCAGGATCCGGGGATTACGACCGCGCGGTCCGGCAGTATGAGGGTTGTCTTGGGGGTGAAGATGAACTGGAGGTTCTCTACCTCATTGCAGCGGCAGCACACAAGGGGAGCAATTTTGGCAAGGTTTCGGATACCGGCGGCAGGATTCTGAACGAGAATCCGCCCGATCCACTGAAGCGGCGAACCATCGCTTTGCTTGCTGAAAGTGCAATGAGTGGAAGGAACTACGGCGAGGCGATGAGGATCTATTCAAGGTTTCTCGAGGAATATCCCGGGGATCCTGACGGTCCCATCGTACTCCTCCGGGCTGCTGCAGTCTCACGCGAACCAATGCGTGACCCCCGACGCGGCGCACTCTATTGTGAGGCAGTTATTTCGCGATTTCCACGGTCACCATATGCCGTCGACGCCCATATCCTTGCAGCGGAGTGCTATGAACAGATCGGGGATTTCGAGAGAGCCATCGAACTCCGGCGAATGCTGGTGGAGAGCTATCCTTCTGCTGAAGCCGTGGCTGAAGTGAAGGTACGCATCAGGGAGCTTGAGACGTTCGAGGCCAAGGACAAAGACTCTGCCGTTGATCAGCTCGCCCTCCTGCTTGGTGACGTTGCAACGGGTGATCAGAAACAGGATGTCGCGTTCCGTCTGGGCAAGACCTATTTTGAGAATCTCAAGAACTATTCGGCAGCCGCAGACCAGTTTAACCGGGTGATCAACAGTGGCGCAACCGGGCCACAATTCGAGGAATCGCTTCTGTACCGTTCAAAGTGCTATCAGTATCTGAGTTGGCGCGAAGCGTCGTATAAGAGCAAAGCCATTGGATCATTCAACACTTTCATTGTCTCATACAGTTCGCATCCAGCGGCGGATGAGGCGATCCAGTCATTGTTTGAACTCCAGGCCGGAACGCTCGGAGAGGCACAACAGGCGTATGCAGACATCATCGCTTCCCATCCGAAAACGGGCGGTCAGCCGGCGATGTTGCTGAGAATCGGAATACTTCAACAGGAAGCCGACAGCCTGAGCGACGCTCTTGCCACCTTTACGTCGATTCTTTCCCGGTTCGGGTCTTCGCCGGCTGCAGAGGAAGCCAGCTTCAGGCGGTTTCAGCTCCTGCTGGCGGAAGGGGAAACCGACTCGGCTATGGTCGAGGGCGAGCGCTCGATTGCAAAGTTTCCGGAGGGGGTGCACACCGCAGCCATTCTCCATAAACTTGGTGTTACTGCTCTTGCTTCAGGTGATGTTCCCCGCGCAACGCGATTCCTCTCGACCCTTGTTCGTCGCTTCGAATATACCCCTGCGGCTGAAGAGGGCAAGCAATCCCTTGCCCTTGCTTACGCATCAGAGGAGAGATATGATGGAGCAATCGAAATGTACAGGAAATTGATAGAGGCCGAACGAAATAACCCGTTCGCCACGGCTCCTCCTGACGGCGATCTGCTGCTTGGTGCCGCGGCAGCATTCAGGATGGCCGGGCGATCTGCCGAGGCGCGGGAGATGTTGTATGACTTGCTGGAAGAAGACGTCATGCGGGGTGAGGCGTTCGCTGCGCTCGGGATGCTTGCGAAAGACGAAGGAGATGTTGAACTCGCGACGGCCTATTACCGTCAGGCTGCCATCGCTGACCCCAGGGCTGCAAACACCAGAGACGTGGCCGACCTGTTGTTTGAGAGCGGAGCGTATGCAGATGCCGTGGACAAGTACGAGACGCTTGCCGGTTCATCCTCCTCAGAAACAGATATCCGCTATTTTGAAACCCGTGTTATCGTTGCGAGCCTTCGGTCTGATCAGGTTCAGGCCGCACAGAAGGAGATCGGGGCATTTGCCAAGAGATTCCCGAAGCACGAGGATGAACTTGGATTGTTTGAACTTGAAAAAGGCAATCACCATTTCCGAAAAGGTGACTACAAGGCAGCAAGGGCTTCATACGAAGCTGTCCTGAAGAAGTATGATGAAACCCCATCGGCTCCCGATGCGCTCTATTGGACAGGGAAATCGTTTGAGGCGGAAGAGAAACCTGCAGAGGCGTTGAAGCGCTTTGAAACCCTTGTTAAGGAATTTCCAGAGGCCCCGGTAGCCCTGCGCGGTCATTTTGCGATGGGCAATCTTTCCTACAACGCGGAGAAATGGGATGACGCGATCCGCCATTACCGGCTCGTTGTTGAAAGCCCGGAAGTCCGCGATGACCTGCTACCCTTTGCAATGAGCAATCTGATCGAAACATATGATGTGGCAGGCGCATTCGATGCGGCTCTCGACCTTACGCGGCGGTATCTTGACCGGTACCCGTCCAACGAGGATAGTTTCGACAAGAAGATCAAAATCGGCATCCTGTATCAACGACTCGGATACAATGATCAGTCGATTGCGCATCTGCAGGGACTTCTTGACCAGGCCGGGAGTGACCTCGAGGGTGAGATCAGATACTACATCGCCGAAGCGAATTTCAACAAGGGGGATTACCAGCAGGCGATCCTTGACTTTCTGAAGGTTCCCTACCTTGTCACGAAAAAAGGGAAGATCGACTGGACCGCAAATTCGCTGTACATGGCGGGACAGTCCTATGAGCGCATCGGGAAGTATGATCAGGCTGTGGCCATGTACAAACAAATCCGCGAACGTAGTGGGATCGACGAAACATTCAAATCAGCCGCCAGGAAGGAAATCGACCGGGTGAACCTGGTACTCAAAGGAACAAAGTAGTGTTGAGGATTGAGACACGGACCATTCTCGATGAGGTGATCTTGAGGACAATCGGGACGGACGGGTCGGTTTCGTTCCGATCGGTGACTGAAGCGCGAATTCCCTCGGGGATTAAGGGCTTCCTCTTTGGACGATTGCTGAACCGGTATTCCGGGGCAACACCTGTTTCATCCGTCAGCGGTCCGATGTCCGAGGCGCTGCTGAGAACCCTTGCTTTCGAGCATCGATACGAAAGGTCAGAATACCTTGAAGATCTTCAACTGGCCACAGGTTTTCTATCCACCTATCTTATTCGTCCAAGAAAATCTCTGCTCAGATGGATTTTCGGACCCCACGTTGAAGCCCCTGGCGCGACTCTGCAGGGCAAGCTTCTTCATGTGACGAATTATCGTTATTTGACGCTCCTTCTGGAAGCATGGATTGAAAAACACCGGATGACGACGGTGTCGGAGGAACAACTCGAGTCTCTTATTGCTGATATTGATAACCGGGTTGTGGCGCGACATTCTGATCCCGAACTTGTCCTGCTTGCACGGCCGATCTTTGGTTTTGCCCTTTTTGGAGCAACCACACCCAACCCTGAAGTCCCTCTTGAAACCCTCAGGGAGTTTTACCTTGAGAAGAACCTGGACACATTCTGGGGTCAGGTTGAGCAAGGTCTTGCAGGCGCCCGGACGGTCGGCTTTTCCGCTCTGATGACATGCGTCAAAGGGTTCAGGAACACCAGCGCAAAACCCGCTGAGGTCTCTCCACCCGAAATTCAACCTGCTCAGGTTGAGCAGCCCGAACCCGTGCAAACAAGAAGTGAAGAGACGGAACCGGTGTTTGTTCCAAATAGCAGCCAGCTGCCCGATCTTGTCGACTTCATTTCAGATGACAAGAAGGAGGTCTTCGTGAAGGCTGTGTTCGAACATGACAGCGCGTACTATACAGCGGTCATCGCATCACTGAACAGCATTGCCACATGGAAAGAAGCGGCCCTGTTTCTGAGTCAGTTCTATCAGACAAACGGACTCGATCCGTTTGCCGACGAGGTGGTGGAATTCACCGATGCAATTCACGATCGCTATGAGGGTGTGGTTCGACGATGAAATTTATTGACGAGGCGGAAATCCATGTAAAGGCTGGTGATGGTGGGGTTGGCTGTGTCAGCTTTCGCCGTGAGAAATTCGTTCCGAAGGGGGGGCCTGACGGTGGAGATGGAGGGAAGGGAGGAGATGTGGTGTTCCGCGCAAACAGGCAGCTCGGCACCCTCCTCGATTTTCAATACAAGCGCATCTACAATGCGGGGCGCGGGGACCACGGGCTCGGTGCCCGGAAGACGGGAAAAGGGGGAGGAGACGTTGTCGTCGAAGTGCCCGTGGGGACGCTCATCAAGGATGCCGAAACAGGGGATGTCATTGCGGACCTTGTCAACGACAGGGATGAGGTGGTCATCGCGAAAGGGGGGCGTGGTGGGAGGGGGAACGAGTGGTTCAAAACATCCACGAATCAGGCGCCGCGCCAGTTCGAACAGGGAAAACCGGGTGATGAGCGTGAACTGATGCTGGAGCTTAAGCTGCTGGCCGACGTCGGTCTCGTCGGATTGCCGAACGCGGGGAAATCAACGCTCATCTCAGTCGTCTCCTCAGCAAAGCCAAGGATCGCCGACTACCCGTTCACGACTCTTGTGCCGAACCTCGGGATCGTCGGAGTGAGGGAGGGAGAGAGCTTCGTGATGGCCGACATTCCCGGACTGATCGAGGGGGCCCATCAAGGCAAGGGACTCGGCCATCAATTCCTGAAGCACATTGAGCGCACCCGGGTCCTTGCATTCCTGATTGATGGAACCAGCCCCGATTCACTGAAGGACTATCTGGTCCTCCTTGAGGAACTCCGGCAATTTGAAGAAAACCTGACTCAAAAACCCAGGCTCGTCGTGCTGACCAAGGCGGATATTCTTTCCAAAGAGGAAATTGGCCGACTGGAAAAGCTGAGATTCCCGAGAGAAGCTGCTCGTCCGCGAACCAGGGTGAAATCGATGGTGAT
>DAIPLH010000011.1:10631-13604 GCA_036769325.1 Bacteroidota bacterium | reverse complement strand
CCGTTGACAGAACCGGAATTCCTTCACTCCTTCAAGAATTCTCTCTCATGCTTCGCAAGCGTGAATCGCGAGCAACGGCCGCATCCCGCGCTTATCATGAGTGACAACGTCGCTCAGTCTCGCGCCCCGATCACGCCACGGCGGGTTTTTCATGTGGTATCGATTCTAACCCTGTTGCTCCTCGCTGCCTGCGTTGCGGGTATGTCCCTTGGCAGTGTCTCCATCCCTTTGTCACGAATGTTTGCCATCCTTACTGGTGATGCCACCGGAATCGAGCAAACGATCTTGCTGGACATTCGTCTGCCGAGAGTGGTCCTTGCGATTTTCGTGGGAGCCGGACTCTCTATTGCAGGTGCGATCTTTCAGGCCCTGTTGAGGAATCCACTGGCCGAGCCATATATCCTCGGGATCTCAAGTGGTGGAACGGTTGGGGCTCTGCTTGCCCTCTGGGCATTTGCAGGGATAGCGGCGTTTGCCGCGCCGGTTGCTGCATTTGTGGGATGTCTTGCGGTCATGGCTCTCGTTTTCATGCTTGGCCACCGGCATGGGGAGCTTGATACCTATGCCCTTCTTCTCGCCGGGGTGATGGTCGGGGCATTCTTCAACGCAATGGTGCTTGTCGGTTTCTCCATCGCGAATCAGGACATGCGAAGTGCGTTCCTCCTGCTGATGGGGAACCTGAGCGGAGCCGGCTCCGGATCGCTGCTGCTCACCGGCCCGCTGATTGCGGCGGTCTCGGTTCTTGTGATCATTCGTGCGCGCGATTTCAACCTCATTGCAACAGGTGACGAAACAGCGCTACAGCTTGGAGTCGACGTTCGTCGATTCCGCCGGACATCCTACGTCCTTGCTTCTCTTGTCACAGGCGTGGCGGTCTCTCTCAGTGGGATCATTGGTTTTGTTGGGCTCATTATTCCACACATGTGCAGAATGTGGTTCGGCCCGGATCACCGCATTCTCCTCCCCGCCTCATTCCTTGCCGGCGCCTCTTTTCTTGTTGTCGCGGACATCATCTCGCGTACAGTGATCTCGCCTGCAGAGATTCCCGTCGGTGCAGTGACCGCTGCCATTGGTGCCCCTCTGTTCATCTATCTCCTGAGAAAGATCGGCTGATATCCACAATTGTTTCCGTTTGTGAAAGCTGTGTCCTCTCATTCTTATCTTCCTTGGCGCCATGGCGTCTTGTCCCAAAGGGACCCCTTTGGGGGCGGTTCAACTTATCGGTCGGGCGGTTCAGTCTACTTCTCCTTGCCTTCAACACGCAGGTTTCATACCTTTCTTCAACACGAATGGAATTTCTGTCTTCATGAATGCTCTTTCTTATAGAGAAGTCACGTTTGAGTACAGGGCCGGACGACCGGTCGTGCGTGAAATTTCATTCGAGGTCCCTTGCGGTGAGATCCTGACCATTGTCGGCCCCAACGGCTCAGGAAAATCCACCCTGTTGAAGCTTGGCGCCCGACTTCTCTCCCCCCAACATGGATCAATCGAGGTTCTTGGCCGGGATGTCTCGGCCTATCCGAGGCCTGAGCTGGCAAAAGTGCTCGCGGTCGTCCCCCAGGATGGCTCAATTTTCTTCCCGTTTACAGTCGAAGAAGTAGTCCTGATGGGCCGCGCACCTCATGGCGCCGGAAGGGCATTTGAACGGATTGAGGACCACCAGATTGCGCAGGAGGCGATGGAGGTAACAGACATTGTTCACCTTGCCAGACAGCCGGTCAACAGGCTCTCCGGCGGCGAACGGCAGCGTGTTCTGATTGCCCGGGCTATTGCCCAGCAACCCCAGGTCCTCCTGCTCGATGAACCAAACGCTCATCTTGATATTGCCCATCAGGTGGCGATTTTTGGTTTGATGACACAGCTGAATAGGGAGAAGGGGCTGACAGTTGTTGCAGTGTCGCACGACCTGAACCTTGCCTCTTCATACACCACAAGGGTGGCAGTTCTGAAAGAAGGAGGCCTGTTTGCTCTCGGGGAACCGGGTGATGTTCTCACCGAGAAAACAATCCAAACCGTGTTTGAGACAGGTGTTCTGGTTGACGCGCATCCATTGCATTCAAGACCACGGGTAACATTGATGAGAGGGAAGGAGAGGAGTTCATCTCCTCCGGAAAGGCATTGGTCATGAGAGGCGTGAGAAGGAGAATCGTGAGGGAGAAAGTGGTCCAGGCCCTCTATGCACATGAAATCAGCGGTGACTCGGTTGATCACGTGATCGAATGCAACCTGACCCCACTCCGGAAAAACCAGGAAGCCTTTGAGTTTGCGAAACGCCTCGTCATCATGACCATTGAGCATGGAGGCCCGATCGACAAGATCATTCGCGAGAAGGTTGAAAACTGGGACTTTTCGCGTATTGCGATTCTTGACCGGTTGATTCTCCGCATGGCAATCTGTGAGCTTCTCTATTTCAAGGAGATCCCGCCAAAGGTCAGCATGGACGAGGCTATCGAATTGGCCAAGCTCTTCAGCACGGAGAAAAGCGGTCAATTTGTCAATGGAATTCTTGATGCTGTGTTTGATGCACTGAAGGGTTCAGGGGACCTCGCCAAGGAAGGCCGTGGTCTATGGAGTGGTGACGAAACGAAGACCCGCAAAGTGCCGAACTAGTGCCCATCCAACTAGATGCTTCTACAATAAAGGGGCACAGCCCGCCCTCGGCCGATTGTATGGCAACTCGAGGGCGAGGCCGGGGTGCTCGATCCAACAGGCACTTACGGTCATGTCAAGTCTAATCATTTTGTTGGATCGGCACTAGACCTCAAGGTTTTGAACCGCCCCGCCCCGTCAGAAGAGTCAAAACCGAACACCCGCTTTCAAACAATCCTTGAGCGGCTTGGGCTCCACCGGCCTGAGTTGCGGGCCTGGGCGATGTATGACTGGGCAAATTCGGCGTTTGTCCTCGTCATCATTACTGCTGTTTTCCCCATCTTCTACAAGAATGTTCCTGCGTCAGGCCTCTCCGGAGAGACT
>DAIPLH010000011.1:0-10621 GCA_036769325.1 Bacteroidota bacterium | reverse complement strand
GGAATACTACGGTTGGACAACAACTGCAGTTCTCCTTATTGTCGCTCTCCTTGCCCCAATCATGGGGGCCGCTGCGGATTTTCTCGGCTGGCGCAAGCGGTTCCTGACTCTCTCAATTTTGCTCGGCGTAATCCCAACAGGTTGCATGGTCTTACTGCATGAGGGAGACTGGATCCTCGCGCTGGTCCTGTTCGGGATTGGGAATCTCGGGGTTTCATCCAGTTTCGGGTTCTACGATTCTCTGTTGCCCCATATTGCAAAAGACGGTGAGGTTGATCGTGTCTCGGCGGGCGGCTATGCGCTGGGATATTTCGGGAGCGGGCTCCTCCTTGTCCTGAACCTTTCCTGGATTCAATTCCCTCACCTCTGGGGGATTGCCGATGCCGGAGCGGCAACGAGACTCTCGTTCTTCAGTGTGGCTGTCTGGTGGCTCCTGTTTTCCATTCCGATCCTGAGAATCGTCAAGGAACCGCCACGGCAGCTTGAAGCCGGAGAGCAAAGTGGCTTTGACGCTGCACGTGCTTCCCTCCGGAGACTCGGGCACACATTCCGTCAGTTCCGGGGAACGTACCGGCAGGCATTCCTTCTGCTTCTCGCGGTCCTGATCTTCACGGACGGTATTGGGACAATCATCAGGATGGCAGCTCTGTACGCGTCCAGTCGTGGACTCCCGGATTCGGATGTGATCCTCGCGATTCTGATGGTGCAGTTCGTCGGCGTCCCATGCAGCATCGTGTTCGGGATGCTTGCGGGATCCATCGGAACAAAACAGAGCATACTTGTCGGGCTTGGTGTGTATGTGGTGGCCACGTTGATTGCCTATAACATGGAAACAACGACAGAGTTCTACATCCTTGCTCTTCTGGTGGGACTCGTCCAGGGGGGGACGCAGGCGTTGAGCCGGTCCCTCTTTGCATCGATGATTCCGCGTCACCGGACTTCCGAATTCTTCGGCTTCTTCTCCGTTTCGGAAAAGGTTGCCGGAATCTTCGGTCCCATGATTTTCAGTTCGATGATTTCACTGACAGGATCAACGCAACCAGCGGTTCTTTCTCTTCTCGTCTTCTTTCTGGTTGGGGGCGGGTTGTTGATGCGCGTGAACGTGGCGGAAGGAAAAGAAGAGGCTCTGCGTGTAGAGGAACGGGTGATCTGAGAAATAAGGGGATTGAAAGCGATTCCGGCAGGGCCCAGTTTCAGAGCCCCGCCGGGATCAAATAACCTACTTAAGAAGAAGCATCTTCCGCGTGAGTGTCACCTGCCCCGCCCCTCCTGACGCTTCGAGCTTGTACAGGTATAAGCCGGAAGCGACCTGATTTCCCTTATCGTTCCTGCCATTCCAGAAGACTGAATGGACTCCCGCCTCCTGCTCCCCTTCAAAAAGCGTTGCCACGAGCCGTCCCGTTATATCGTAGACTGTGAGAGTGGCATTGCTCTCGACTGGAAGTGCATAGGTGATGCGGGTGCTCGGGTTGAACGGGTTTGGATAGTTCTGTTCGAGGCTGTAGCTCTCAGGCAGCAACGCGTGGTTGACGTTGGGGACGTCGGCGAGGACGTCAAAGAACCGTCTGCTCCGCACAACGAACGTGTCAAGAAGCGCCGAACCAAATCCTTCGAGGCCGAACGAGAAATAGGTCACTCCCCATGAAGCACCCGGGCCAAGGACACTAACACCCGCGATCTTTGAACTATCTCCTGTAGCGCCGGCAAAGTAGAGAGTTCGTGTAAGAGTTCCCAATCCTCCTGGAACAATGGAGAGGTAGTCTTTCGATGTCTGGTTACCGGCCCCGCCAACCAGGAGATACTGTCCCCCTTTGCCAATAAAATCGTCCGGGAACCCGCGGAGAAGAACGGTACTCTCATTGTTTCCGAACTGGATGCCGAGGTAGTCTTCAAGAAGCGGGTCTCCGGCAGCCGCGTATTCCGCGATATTCTGGCCGGTGATAATCGCCTCCCCACCGGCTTCGAGATGGTCAATGATAGCCAATCCTTCGGCACTCGTAAGAGAGTTTGTTGTCTCGGTCCCTGTAAACCAGATGAGGTGTGGTCGCTGAGTGAATGTCGCAAGAACCGCTGATGGCGTTGTCCCGCTGTCAGCAACGCTGAATGTGCGGCGTCGCAGACCGACACGATCAAGGGACAAAAGATATGACTCCTCGTATGTCGATCCGCCATCATCATCGACCAGAAGCACCTGGGCCTCGAAGAGGTCAAAGTCCAGAACAAAGCCTGACACAGGCAGGAAAATATTCTCAACCATCACTGTGTCAACATAGGGAGCAATGGGATTCACAACAATCCGGTACACCTCCATTGCCGGGATCACCGCGGAGTAGCTGCCATCGGATTCTGTCATCACGGAGAGTGTTACCTCATCAGGATCATTCGTTCCATAGAAATCCACACGGGCGGCGACCGGGTTCATTGTCAACGCGTCCTGAATGAGACCTGAGAATGTTCCATTCGGTACAGTCTGAAGGGCAACATCGTGGGTGATTGTCTGAGTCACTCCAATTCCGCCGGGCGGATCGAAGGCGATAGTTGCCGTATCAGGCATGAAGCCAAAAGCATCGATAACGATATCAAACGTCTGGTCCAGGGTGATATTCCCGTATTCCCCGGTGGGCCCGGCAATTTCAGTTGTAAACACTTCACCGGGACGCTCGTACACGCCGCCGGTCGGAGATTCCACCGGGCCAATGGAAATGGAGTTGGTCCCGATGTATTCGATATTTGCTTCCGGAATGGGTTGACCTGAAGCCTGACTTGTCACGACGCCTTCCAGAATCCAGGAAGGGTACATTGCTGAAACGCCGGCAATATCATGAATATGCAAATGGCGCGCCGACGTGTCTCCGTTGCTGGAAAATCCATACATCACCGCGTCGGTGATGGTGACGCCGCAGCCCGGAGGACCGCCAAACGGCCCCTGGTGGCCGAGGCCGATATGGTGGCCGAATTCATGGGCCATGACACTCTGGAGATCCTGTGCACCCGGCTCCCCGTTCGGACTTGGCGGGAAATCACGTGCATTCCAGATAAGGTCGGATTCCACTGAATGGTACCCGCCGGAATTTGAGGTAAATGTCTGAGAAAACGCTATGACATTGCTTGGCGGTGGACCGAAATTGTTTCCTTCGAGGTCGAAAAACACCAGGTTGACGTTGTCAAACCCAGGGCCTCCGACCGGAGTATCAGCCCCTCGTATGAATTCCCAATATGATGACGGGACATTGTCCCATTCCAGCCCGCCGGCGGCTATCGGTCCGGTATATTCCGGAGGTGTGGTATTGTTGAGTTGATAGACAAACGGTATATCGACGTCAAAATATACCCGATAGTCCCCAATTGAATTTGAAAAGACGCAGAATCCCCCAAAGAGAAGGATTGAAAATGCAAGGAGAGAGATTGCTTTTTTCTTCCGCTTCACAAGTAGGTTCGAGTTCATGAGGTTCATTCCTCTGTTGGGTGGGTTACTTCTGGCTCAATGAACGAACTTCGTTCAGAAAGGTGTCCAGAGGAATTTTGTTGAACTTGCCGGGTACGTCGGTAATTTCCTGCCGGGTCACGGGATCGATCAGTCCGACATTGTTCAGATCACTGATCGTCAACGGTATACCTCCGTCCCGAACCACGGAGAATTTTCCTAGTGCGATCGAATGAATCCAGTAGTCACCGTTCCATTCACGCAGAAAGAGAATGACCTCATCGTTGCCCCTGAGTTCCGGTGTTCCCGCGACTTCGGCGGTAATATCGCCAACCCGTCCGCCGAGTTGTTTGACTGTCACCGTCTCCCGAAAACTCCCCTTGAGTGATTGCTCCACCCTGATGGTTGAGTAGGTATAGATGTTCGACTGCTCCCACTGCGACATCGAGGAGAGAACATAGCCATGGACGATGAGATCAGATTGGGTTGTCAACTCCTCCAGAGTAATCTTTTCTACGGTCAGAGAAGTTGCGTGGTGTGCGATGAGCAGGCACACGATGAGGCCTGTCACCGGGAACAAGAGACGCTTGTAGAACAGTTTCATGGAATCACTCCTTGAAAAAGGTGGGTTTACACTTCGTTAGCGCCGTACGGTGGGGATATCGGTATGTTTCAACACCTTTCCTCGCGGGTTCGCTTTCTGACAAGGAAACGGGGAAGTCCGTCGGGCGTTACATCCTCACAATTAGTAAGAAAAGATACAGTTCATCCCGCCATGAGGCAAGGAGTTTGTTGTTCGCGGAAATTATCAATATGAGCATTCTAAGGCATGCGTGCCGGTGCCGGCCGCCTTCTGATTTTATCCCTTTTTTTGTACTTTATGCCGTGCACAAACCCGTCTACTTCATTTCTGACGTTCATCTCGGCCTTGGAGAAAGGACTGAAGAGAAGCAAAAGGAAGACCGGCTGCTCGCTTTCCTGGAGTCCATCCTTTCATCCGCTCGGGAACTCTACATTCTGGGCGATTTGTTTGATTTCTGGTTCGAGTATCAAACCGTCATTCCCAAAGGATTTCACCGAACTCTTGCCGCTATCCAACGATATACAGACCACGGAATTCCGGTCCATTACCTGACAGGGAATCATGACTTCTGGATGGGCGATTTCTTTTCAGCCGAGCTCGGAGTGCAAATTCACCGGGAACCGTTCGAGGCCACGATTGATGGAAAGCGGGTCTTCTTCCATCACGGCGACGGCCTTGCTACCAGAGATGCGGGATACAGGCTCATCAAACCGGTTCTTCGAAACAGAATCAACATCTGGCTCTATCGATGGCTTCATCCTGATATCGGCGTCCCGCTTGCAAGAGGTTCGTCCCGGTCGAGTCGGAAGTATACCGGACAGAAAGACTATGGCGAAACCGACGGAATGGTGGAGTTTGCCACTCAGAAAATCGGAGAAGGATTCGACGTTGTGGTGATGGGGCACCGGCATCAACCGTGTTACAAGGCGATCGGCAATGGCGTGTACATCAATCTTGGGGACTGGATCACAACACAGACGTATGCCGTCATGAACGGGGGGACGATAACACTTGAACGATGGATTGGAAACAGTCCGTCATGAAAGATGGCAGGAAGAAGCCGTATTCGAAAGAAGACATGGAGAAGTATTTTGATGATCCGGAATTCAGAAGGCAGAAAGGGAAGGTCGTGAGAAAGAAAAACTGGATGAGCAGAGATGTGTGGAAACAGTCGCTTCTGGGCGTTCTGTTGCTGATGGTGGTGGGCTATGCCATCTACCTGTTTTCCGGACTTCCTTCTCTCGAAAGGATTGAGAATCCGAAACCTGAGCTGGCCACAAAAGTGTTTTCGATCGACGGCGAGATTCTGGATCAATTCTTTGTGAAGAACAGGTCACATGTCTCACTCACAGAGATTCCTCAGACGGTGGTTAACGCCCTGGTCGCAACGGAAGACAAGAATTTTTATTCCCACTGGGGCGTGGATGCATTCAGGTTTGTCAAAGCGATGGTCAAGAACGTCTTTCTCTTCCGGCGGGAGGGCGCAAGCACGATTACGCAGCAGCTGTCGCGAAACCTGTACCTGGGGCATGATGACAGCAATCTGTTTGACACCGTAACGCGGAAGATCAGAGAGTTTATCACCGCCGTTCAGCTGGAAAGCAATTTTACCAAAGCGGAAATCCTGGAATTTTATCTGAACGTGGTCTACTTCGGGAGAGGAACATACGGTATTTCCGCTGCTGCACAGACTCATTTCAACAAGACTCCAGGGGATCTTACGTTGTCGGAGACGGCGACATTGATAGCAATGCTGAAGGGGCCGGCATACTATGATCCTGTCAACCATCCGGACAGGGCGGTTGAGCGGAGGAACCTTGTCTTGTCACAGATGGTGAAGTATGGCTATCTCACTGTGGAAGCTGCTGAAGTGGCGAAGGCTGAAGCGCTTCAAACCCTCAGTTCATCAGATATCGCACGTGCGGGGATCGCTCCCCACTTTGTTGAGTATGTGCGTCAGCAGATGCAGGAGAAGGCGGAAAAATATGGATTTGACCTCTACCGGGATGGACTCGTCGTGCATACAACGCTTGACAGCCGGATGCAGAAGCATGCAAACAGGGCGGTCGATGCTCACCTGACGGAGTATCAGCAGAAGTTCAATGAACTCTGGAGCTGGGACAAGGAGCAGGAAGCGATGCGCGCTGCAATCGACCTTGCGATCAGGACAACAAATGAGTTCCGGAGAGCGCCCTCGGTTCATGTGCGCGACAGTGTCTACTCGGCTCTGAGCACAGACACGGCGTGGGTTGATTCTGTGAAGAGAGCGGCAAAGACGATTGAAGTCGGCTTTGTGGTGATTGACCCGGCCACGGGGCATATCACCGCCATGGTGGGTGGGGCGAATTTCAAGGAATTCAAATACGGGCTGAACCATGTGACCCAGATCCGCCGTCAGGTTGGGTCAGCGTTCAAGCCACTGGTCTTTACGGTTGCGATCGACAACGGCTACCCGCCGACCTATGAAGTCCTGAACCAGCCGGTGACTTTGCTTATGGCTGACGGGAAGCGGTGGACGCCGAAGAATTCTGACGGGAGTTTTGGGGGCAAGAGCACTCTCCGGGAGGGTTTGAAACACTCTATCAACCTGGTGGCGGTCCGCGCCATTATGGAAATTGCCCCGGTGAAGGAAGTAATCGCCTATGCGCACCGGATGGGGATCACGGCAAATCTCCCGCCGTATGAATCACTTGCCCTCGGTTCCGGAGATGTTTCTCCGCTGGAGATGACGGCTTCCTTTGGCGTAATCGCGAACAAGGGTGTCTACGTTGAGCCGATTTCCATCCTCCGGATAGAGGACAAGACAGGCGACATCATCGAAGAGAATAATCCGGTCCGCCGCGAGGTGCTCAGCGAAGAGACCTCCTTTATCATGACTTCCATGCTGCAGGATGTCGTTGATGAGGGAACAGGAACACGCGTGAGGAATTACTACCATCTTCCGGCCGCGGGAAAGACTGGAACGACAAACGAATTTGCGGACGCATGGTTCATCGGATATACTCCCGCCCTTACCGCCGGCGTGTGGGTTGGGTTCGACAACAAGGTGGTACACTTTACGAACTGGGATGGACAGGGTGGCAGGGCTGCAGCTCCCATCTGGGCCAGGTTTATGCAGAGCGTGTATGAAGATCCTCAGATCGGTCTTCCGGTGGAGTACTTTGAGCGTCCTTCAACGGTGATCGAGGAGATAATCTGTGCAGACACGAAGGGACTGGCGAATGAATACTGTCCGAACAAGATGGTGGAATTCTTTACGGCGAAGACGCTCCCCGGAAAGTGCACCAAGCATACAAGCCTGAAATGGAACGAAGGGGAGGAAGGGATGGGGACAATCAGCTTCTAGGCGTTATGCGGAAAAACTCCTCAGAAACCTGAGGACACACTCCTGCCTGTGGGGGATTTGGACTGGCTTTCCTGGTTCAGGAAATAATCAGGAGGTCAGTTCAAGCTCAAAAATCTCATCTGAATCTACCACTCGTCCTTCCGGAGAAACTTCGTCGTCTTTCTCCTCCTTGACAAAAATAAAGGGGATGATTGCAAGTGCGGCCACGGCAACGAATTTAAAGAGTCCCATGTGTACCCCCGTAAATGATCACTCATTCCTGCCTGCTCATCAATATAGTTGATGAGACGGGGCGATTGCCGTGACCAAGCGCACATGGGAACCCCTTAATTTACCTGAAAACAGCAAAATTGGCTTGAATTCCCGCCGATGGCCAGAGATCAGGCCGTTTGCTGACCTCTGACCACCAATTTTCAACCGGCTATCTGACGAGAATCAGCCTCCGTGATTCGGTGTACCCGCCCGATTGCAATCTATAGAAATACACTCCGCTTGAAAGCCCCCGTGCATTCCAATGTCTTGTGTACGTCCCGGGCGAGAGCTTTTCGTTGACAACGACTGCTACTGCCCGGCCAAGGAGATCGAAGACTTTGAGCGAAACATCTCCGTAATCAGAAATCAGGAATCTGAGTACCGTTTCCCCGTTGAATGGATTTGGATAATTCTGCATCAGACTGGAATTGGCGGGGACTCCGATGTTTTCAGCAGGAACGAATGCGGTGATCGACCGGAGGCTGTCGATCAATTCTGAATTCAGCGTACCGTTCGCAGCTCCCGGAGTCGGCGTGAGGTTGTCCCACAGCCAATGTTCCGGATTGATTGATTGACCGATGGAGCTTCCGGCGAAGGAAGCGGCGGTATTGCTGGTGGAGCTTTCTGTAAAATGCACTCTTGGCTCCGGAAGACTGCCGGCGTTGTTGGTCCCCCAGGAGAGTCCGAACACATGCTGGTCAGTTGTATCGCGAATATGAATGGCATCGCTGGATCCCGCGAAGACGAAAAGGGGACCATCAAAGAGATCAGTGTTGTCTGTGTTCACCCGGAGGAGAAAATCCGAAGGGTCGAGATCCTCAGGGAACAAGGAATCTGGCCTCGCGGCGACAATAATGGTTCCCGCTTCCAGACTACTCCAGAGAGGAACGGAGAGAAACTCGAGCGGGTCCTGGGGCGTTCCGCCGGACGAAAAATCCCTCAGGTCCCATCCTCTCAGGTCGAGACCGTCAGAAACAACCACGAGCTCGATCCATTCGTTGGTTGAACCCGAATTGTAGAGTTCATTGATGATGATCTGTTGCGGGAAGGCGGGGCCGGCGGCGAAGAAGAAAACAGTGAAAAGAAAGAATGCACGCATCGCAACCTCCTGAGATGCGGCGGGAATGAGAGAACAACGGCGGGGTGACGGCGGGGAAGGAATATAGCAGGGGAGGAGGTCAAAGGCAAACGCGGAACGCGAAACGCGTCCCAAAGGTCCGAAGGACTCCTTTGGAGGACCCCTTCGGGGGAAGTAGACGAGAGCAAATAGTTTGGATGGCAAGGGCAAAAGAAATCGCAGAGACGCGGAGTACGCGGAGAATACGCAGAGGATTATGTGAATGAAAATCCAAACGCGGAACTGAATCGGCTCAATCGACTTCCGACTACTGACTATCGACTTACCAGAGGGGGTCTTCGGACCGAATATTAGCTGAACACACTGAATAGACTGAAAGGAAAAGGGGCCCTTTGATCCTCCCACATCTCACATCCCACATCTCACATCTCTTTTATAACCTTCACAACCTTCCACACAAAATTCACATCCTTTTTCTTGACTGTCAGAGGCTCATATGAAGGATTCAAGGGGATCAGGTGGACGTAGTTTCCTTCGAACTTGATCTTCTTCAGAGTATCCTCGCCGCTGACACGAACAACACAAATGTCGCCACTATGAGGTTCCAGTTTAGGGCTCACGATGACGACATCGCCATTCTCGATCTTTGGCGCCATGCTATCTCCCTTGACATTCAGCGCGAATGCCTGAGGGGCTTTGACGTCGTCGACCGTCACATAGTCATCCACATAGTCCGGATGGAAAATCGTTCCGAGCCTTCCCGCAGGTACCTGAGAGAGAATCGGCAGGTCGACAAGAGGAGAGTTCTTCCTTACTGTCGACGGAAGGTTATAAACGTTTGATGGCCGTGCGGGCGCATCATACATCTCTCCCTTGCCGGTCAGAAGCCAGTTGGCCTCTACGCCGGTTGCCTTCGCGAGCCTGTTGATTGATACCCCGTCGGGTGTTTGCTCTCCCTTTTCCCACCGCTGAAGTGTGCGCGTGACGATATCAGCCTTTGCAGCCAGGGTTGCCTGATCAAGCCCCTTCTGATCCCGCGCCTTCCGGATACGCTCGCCTATGCTGGTTCTCATGGAGTTTTCCTATCGACAAAATTGTCAACGATGCTCTTGACAAGACGACATATATGTCGTATCTTGACGACAGAAGATACAGATTGAAAAACACAGTGTCAAGTCCCCAGGAGGTTTTTATGGACATCAACAGTAATCGCACCGTGGTTGGCATCGGAGGATGGGAGCACGAAGTTCTTGATTCATGCTTCTATTCACCTCCTTCAGTCGAGTCGCTGGGCAAGCTGGCGATCTATTCAAAAAGCTTTGACTTCGTTGAGGTGAGGCCGACATTCTGGGATAACTCACTCTCCGCCCGGGACGCATCGGAATGGATAGCGGCTGTTTCGGGAAACAAGCGCTTCCAGTTCGGGGTCAAACTCCACAATTCCTTCACGCATCAGAAGGAACTCACTCCGAAATCAACACGGGCAATGAGAGGATTGTTGCATGAACTCGGACGGTGCAACAGGTTAGGGGCTCTTGTAGCGCAGTTTCCTTATTCCTTCACCAACACGGGAGCGAACAGGTTCCATCTTCTGAAGCTTGGGGAGGTCTTTTCGGGGTTTCCACTTTTTGTGGAACTGCGGCACGGTTCGTGGGATTTCAAAGGCCTTGGCGAGTTTCTCGCGGAGCAAGCGTTGCAACCGGTGAACGTGGACCTCCCGCGACTAAGACAATATTCGTCCTTTCGATCCGATACACACTATGAGTCGACTTACTTCAGGCTCCACGGGCGAAACGAAAAGGGGTGGTTGGTGAATGCCGTTGATGCGCGGTATGATTACCTGTATAACGGCCGTGAGCTGCTTGAATTGAAGAGGCGCATTGATCGGGCCGCCGGCAAGACGAAAAGGGTGATTGTCGTCTTCAACAATACGACGAT
>DAIPLH010000244.1:0-5165 GCA_036769325.1 Bacteroidota bacterium | reverse complement strand
ATTTCCAACGCTCCAACCATGGCGCGATGGCTTGTACACTTCCAGAGTTCCGTCGGTGTTTCTTCGCACGAGATCCAATGCTCGTATTGTGAACGAGCCGCTGACCGCTTCCAGGTCGCTATTCAATACATCAACAACTTTGACACGATAGTTGGATGATGTCTCCAGAGTATCGGGAACATTCCATGAGAACATCCTATCCTCCGGCGGAAGGATCGTCTCGAACTGTGTATAGCTGAAGCCATCGTCTGCACTGAAATAGATATTCCAGCCGTTAATACTCCTCCCCTCCCAGCGGATGGTATTCTCTTCTCCGACCATCCAGCGTTCACCATCTTGCGGACTTGTTATCTGAAGGTTTGGCTCAACGATGAGCTGCACTTCCGCAAATGACATAATGGCATCGTCCTGATATTCCATGATGAATCCCCCGTTCAGCCGGAGGCTGTCAATGAAAAGCTGAGACATGTACCCGTAGTCAAGCATCTCGAATGAGATCGTGTATATCTGATGAAGAGGGTGCTGGCCCACATCAATGTCCGGACAGTCGCAATCGTCAATTTCGATATTGTCGTTATCCGCACTCGCATCCTTCGGTTCCAACGTTACTGTGAGCAATGCTGATACCACCCTATCGGTGCTATCAATTCCCTCTCCATCATAGGTGAGCCTCCATTGGGTCCGCTCATCGATCCCGTCGCCAACGAGATCGTTCCCGCCGCTACGGGAGATCGTAAAGTCGCCGTTCATGACAGGATTTCCGTTTGGATCTCTCGGAGGAGTAGTGCTGCCTTTGGCGGTTGCAATCAGTGTATCCGCAACCAGGCGGGGGGATCCCTCCGCAGCAGGGCTGTAAAGGCAGATAAGCAGAAAGGATATTGCCACATGGAAGCACAGGATTCTTTTCATGTTTTGGGTTCCTGGATAAATTGAAGCGATTCTGACGAATCGCTGTACACTGGATGCCAATCAATCGTCACTCATCAATCTCTTCCTTCCTACTTCACTACCATCATCTTCTTTACTTCCCTATAGATCTGATTCGTTGCAATACTCCTTGCTTCGATTCGGTAGAAATAGATACCACTGGACAAAGCTTGTGCATTCCAGATTGTGGACCTCTCTCCGGCGCTCTCAATTCCATCAACGAGCGTGACAACCTCTTGCCCGAGAAGATCATAGATTTTCAGTGTTACATGGCCTGAAACAGGGAGAGAGTATCCGATCCGGGTTGAGGGATTAAAGGGATTTGGATAGTTCTGTAAAAGTGAGAACTGTGTCGGGAGTCCGGCCGTCGGCTGCCCTCCCACAGATGATATCCCGCCGCCAAGATTGTACAAAACAAAAACCGAATCGAGGAATGTCGTTACGGCGATGTCCGTCTTTCCATCGAGATCAAAATCCGCTGCGACAATGCCTGACGGCTCCCCACTCGCGAATGGAAAGAAACAGCTCCGCTTCTCAGCAAAACTCCCCGAGCCGTCGTTCAGAAAAACAGTGAATCCTTCCGTTTCGAGCGATCGATTCGCTGCGACAAGGTCAAGGTCACCGTCGTTCTCGTAGTCCAGCGCTACGATGGCCCGTGTTGCTATTGTTGGAATTGGCTCAGCAGTGAAACTGAAGCCACCCTGGTTCCTGACAAGCATACACTGATTCTCACTAGCACCAGTAGTGATAAAGTCTTCATCAAGATCACCGTCAAAGTCGCCGGCGACAATGCTGGAAGCATCCGTAAGACTGCCAGTTCCAAGCTGATAGACGTAGTGTGTTCCATACGACAGGAGTCCGCCGCCACCCTGTGCATTCGTATCGTTGAAAACATACACTGAAGGAGGAAGAGGAATTGTTGTTAATGCAGCAAGTTCAGGATCCCCGTTGCCGTCCAGGTCTCCCACGACAAAATCATTCAATACCGCAAGAATAGTATCTGGATTGAGACAGCATGGCCCCGGCCGCTGCACAACCTGGTGAAAAATATTCCGCCCGCCTCCATTGTTGAGAAATCCCAGAAAGCTGCTGTTCGGGAGAAAGCCGTTATCCTGTGTGATGAGGATTGTCGACAGATTCAAGGAGCCGACAGCACCCTCATCAAGGGAAGAAACCCTTCCCATTGTACCAACGGTTGTCTCCTCCGGAAAGCCACCCACTCCATCACCCCAGAACACCGTCACAGACGAACTCTCACCACCCGCCACAAGGTCGAGATGTCCGTCATCGTCAACATCGAAGAACTTCACAACCACCGGCTGGAACCCCGTCGAAAGGGTGCCTGTATGCGTGAATGTTCTTGTGCTGGAGTTGTTGTGGTAGAGACGAACCTGGCTATTGTCGTAGTCAGGGACGGCCAGACCATCGGCGAGGAGGTTATCGAACCTGCCTGCCGTAACGGAGAAAGGAGTTCCTGGCAAGCTGATTTTGAACGGAGCGGCAAACATGTCGAACGGGAGTGGAGTGCCTTCAACAGCACCGATGAATGGCTCTTCACTGTCGCGTGGAGCGCCGAAGAAGTCCACCTGCACTTGCGGCAAGGGAATTCCGATGAGGTCCTGATCCTGTGATTGGCATTCATCAAGGTGAAGGCCAAGTGAATCGACGATGAATTCGACCTCTTTGAATACGGAGTTCGTGTCCAGGCCTGTCGAGTCCTGGTATTCCGTAAGACTCGGGTAGAGTGCTCCCTCATGAAGTGCAAAGTTGCCATTGCCTGAGAAGAAGAGGATGTTATGATCGGAGACCAGGCCTGACGAATTCGCTTGTCCCAGGTCAATGACCACTCCGAAGAAACTCGCGCTTCCGTTGAGAATGATATTATTCAGTACGGTACAGTTTTCCTCAGCTACGGTCAGACCCGTCAGAATCCCTGCAGGCGGATTCGTGATTGTGTTATGAAGGATTCTCGTGTTCGGTGTGTCAACGTACATTCCGGTTGTGGTTCCTCCATTATTTCCGGAAACGATGTTGTTGGCAATGATTATGGAGTCAGGGGTAATCCCGCTGCCGGTCAGACTCCTGATTCCGTAAATAATTAACCCGCTCGCGTTCATGACGATGTTCTGCTCAATGAATGCAACCGATGCAGACGACACGTTAATGCCGGCCGTTGCCGATCCACCCATGAAGTCAACATAGTTTCTTTTTACTGAAGCGCTTTCAGCAGCAACGAGAATTGCGGTGCCGTCACCATAGCCGGCATACACCTCATTATCCTCAATGACTGCTGTACCGTTGTTTCCTCCATCTAAAAACACCGCAAAACGAATGCGGTCGAATGTGTTGTTCGTTATTGTCGCTTTGCCGAGTGTCTGGTCTCCTCTGAGTCCGTAGCCCGTACCCCGACTCCCATCCTGAGGGCCATACAGACTGCCAATGAGCTTGCATCCATCGAGAATAAAATCGTCGAGAATAGCGGGAAAGATGTCTCCAATTTTGATCAGTTGCATGGACCCGCATGCGTTGACGAGCGAATCCACATGCTGGAAGGTCAGGTTCCGAAGAGTAACAAAGTCCAACCGGACGAACACCAGGATTGGGTCGGAAGCACAGGCATCGATCCTGTTCATTTCGAGGATAACATTGTCAGCGTTTCCCCCTGCGGAGACGTCGGGCTGAAAGGTAATGCGATTCGCGGCCGATAGTCCCGCAACAATACTGTCCAGTGTGAGGACGGTATTATTGCCGCCGTTTTCCGTGTAGGTTCCGGGACGGATATTGAAGAACGTCGGACCTGAGACGCCCTCGCTTTTCAAGGCATTTGCAGCATCCTGGAGCGCGGCAAAGTCCGGCAACGTTCCACCGACAGTGTAGTTGCCCGACAGGGGTTGCGCAATGGCACTCTGAGTGGTGAAAAAGACGATTGCGGCGAGAGAGATAACTGCTGTTCTCATAGGAATTCCTCCTGGGTGATTCACTATTCCTTCAGTTTCAACAAGGCTTCAACCCGTCAGACGGGTGCAATGATCTGTAGCAGTTCCGACAAATCATCCTTCAAGACATATCCCACGGCCCCGGCCTCTCGTGCAGCGTTGCGCAACTCATGGTCGTTGTATTGGGTAACGATAATCACCTGCGCGTTCGGTGTCAGGCCGAGGATTGTGCGTGTTGCCGCAATGCCGTCTATCCTTTCCATCCGGATATCCATGATGACGATGTCAGGCTTGCGCATGAGGTACTGCTTCACAGCCTCCTCCCCATCGCTCGACTCGATAAACTCTGCACTCAACCCAACGAGCACGGACTTGATGGCCTCGCGCATATTGGAGCTGTCGTCAACGATTTGGATAAGCATGAACAGATAGATGAAGAATGATTGGAAGAAGGTAGAATGAGGAAGGGAGAAGGGAAAGATGTGGAGACCCTCAAAAGGGGTGGGGGGAAACACCTATGTTTTGGTTGACAATTGTGGAAGGTGAATTATGGTGAATCGACAATTGCGGATTGTGTTGGGCGTTCTTTGTTCCTTCACTGGGAACAACAAATATCGAACAGGGATGATGAATGTCGACGACGGTTTGTGTTGGGGAAGTCCGAGAGGCTTTACGCGATCATGAAATCATTTGATGGGTTGATTATGTACAAGGAGAGAACGGCGCGCAAGCCGTGGGGGTCACAGGATGGTTTAAGAATTGACCCGGCGATGATCAGCAGATATCACTTCCTCGCGAGTACTGCCTTGTTCTCAAGGGCAAACTTCAGCAAGCTATGGCTCCCCCGCAGCTGCAGCTTCGAGGCGATGCTCGTGCGATGATTCTCCACTGTCTTATGGCTGATTGAAAGCTTGTCAGCAATCTCTTTGCTCGTTTTTCCATCCGCAATCAGCCTGAGGATCCGGAGTTCGGCCTGCGTAAGATCTTCGAGGGCCGGAGTTTGTCGCAGTAGCTTCTCAGCGCGGGAGCTCCTCTTCACGAGGTGGTCAGAGAGAGTTGGGCTAACATAATACTTGCCGTCTGCAACGGTGTGGATGGCTTTCAGGATATCATTCACCGCGCTATCCTTGAGCACGTATCCCCGGGCGCCAACGTCCATGGCCTCGTTGAGCAGGTCTTCTTCTCCGTACATTGTCAGGAAGATGACATCGGTTTCGCCCTTCCCCAGTGCACGAGCAACGGCCAGTCCGCCCATGCGCGGCATATCGATATCCAGAATTGCAATGGTTGGACTGTGCTGCC
>DAIPLH010000243.1:0-5176 GCA_036769325.1 Bacteroidota bacterium | reverse complement strand
ACAACAACCTTTACCGCCACCATAATATTGTTTGTTCCTGATGCTTCCTTGATCCCCCTGACAAGAATCATCGTAATGACGCCGATGATGAGCATCGCAGGGAGGTTAAAGGCGAACTCCACCCCCATGAATGTTGGAAAAGCCAGATCGGAGTACCGGGTGGCGAGATCTGCAAGGGTTCCTCTGTTGGTTGCGTCGGCGATTATTTCTCTGCCCGTGAAGATATCGTTCATTATCCAGATAGGAAATTGTATGTCGAACAGATGGAGGAACTTCGCGAGATAACCTGACCAACCGACCGCCACGGCAGAAGCAGCCATTGCATATTCGAGGATAAGGTCCCAGCCGATCATCCAGGCGAACAGCTCTCCCATGGTCGCGTACGAGTATGCATACGCAGAGCCCTCAACGGGCAGGAACGACGCAAACTCAGCATAGCACAGGGCAGCAAACGTGCAGCCGATCCCAGCCACAACGAATGACAGCGCCAATGCGGGTCCTGCATACTCCTTCGCCCCCACCCCTGTCATAACAAAGATCCCCGCTCCAATAATTGCTCCAACCCCCAGGGACGTCAATCCCCATTTTCCCAGGACGCGCTTGAGCTTGCTTTCCTTCATCTCTAATTCAAAGTGCTCAACAGGCTTTCGAACGAATAGTTGACTGGCCATTACGGGGAACTCCTGAGTGTTAATGATGTCAAGATCGAATTATCGGTGGATGGTTGTGAAACCAGATTCAACCCTGGGGGTCAGAGATTGGATGCGGTTGTCTGCGTATAGATCAGATGCTCCGAAAGCCGCGCGGTGCTAGCAGAGTAACGGTTCCTTGCCGGTGAGGGTGAAGAAGGGAACATATCATAATCGGGACACTCCCGCCCCTCCAGTTCGAAGCATCCACCAGGGTGTCTCTCCGGCTGGATGCCGTTGAGGCATGAAAACGAGGTAAGTTGAACAAGCCGACTCTTCTCCTTCGACGGTTCCGGCAACGATTGATTCGGAGTTTTGCAAACAAGCAAAAGTAAGATGAGCCAGGGTAAGAGGCGACGAAAAGTCAAGAGTCCAGCGATTCCTTCATGGCTGAAAGAAACTCATGCGTAAAGGTAGAAGATTCCAATTGAATATCCAAAAATGATCCGTCACGTGGTATTGTCCTAATTTGAAACGGGGGGTGTTACAGTTTGGCGTCACAGAGAGGTAGTGTTACAGTTTGCTCTTGTCGAAAGGAAGGTTGACACTAATGAGGAA
The DNA here is from genome assembly GCA_036769325.1 of Bacteroidota bacterium. Taxonomy (GTDB): domain Bacteria; phylum Bacteroidota; class Ignavibacteria; order UBA10030; family UBA6906; genus DAIPLH01. The sequence continues at coordinate 3,929 of DAIPLH010000243.1, read as the reverse complement.
TAACCCTACCATTTCACAGTCTGTCAATCCCTCCATAAACTCATGTGAAGAGAAACCCCCAAGGCCAGTTATGATTGTGAAGTATGCTTTTCTTGCGGAGACAGCATCCCAAGACAAGGATCAAAAAGTGTCAGCAATTGGCATTTTTGATGTAATAACCGCCGTCTCCTTTCCGGCAATTCATCGAGATATGGTTTTGGTTGCCCAATTAGAAGGAACGGCAAGGGAAGCCGGAGATCATACAGTATCGATAGAGCTGCGAGATGAAGGACAGAACAAGCTCGCGGAACTGAAATTGCCGTTGATATTAATCAGCTCTAGGTTGGTTCATGGAATATATAGGTCCGGTATTGTCGTTAAATTACAGGATTTGTTGTTTCCTAAGGTGGGCCATTATGAATTTGTGATATTCGTCAATGACCGCTTTTTGCATCGAGTTACATTTACTGTGCAGCAAGTTAGAGGGACTGGAGAGGCATGAATGGCGCGGCCGCCCAGAAATTATTGGAAAAAATGCGAAATTCCGCATCCGGATGGCGGCCAAGGGACTTTGAAGCCCTTCTTACCGGATACGGGTTTATCTGCAAAGGGACAAAACATGACATTTACTTTCATCCAAATTTTCCCGACCTTCGTATTAGCATCCCCCGTCACAATTCACTGAAGGAATGCTACGCGCGGGATGCAGTCAAATTGATAGATAGGTTAATAGATAGGTCTTCAGAGAAAGGAACAACACATGGGACAGACTCCAATAACACTTGAGGATTATAGGCGTTTGCCCTATACTCTAAGAATTGATCGATCGACCGAGTCGGAGAAAGAGACCTATTGGACCGCAGAGTATATTGAGCTGTCAGGATGCAAAATTGACGGAGAAAGCGAAGTTGATGCGGTTGCCAATTTACAGGAACTTTTTGATGATTATATTTCAACAATGATTGCAAACAACCAAGCAATCCCTGTGCCGAAACATGAACATGTTCATGTGTGGCCAATGCTGGTCACGACGACTTTACCCCTTGATCAACGAATACCAAGCTCAGTAAATGAGCAAACGCAAGCATTCTGGGAAGAAGTGAAGGAAATCCGGGTTACAAGGCAAGACAAAAAATCAGTCACTTATGATGAGATTGCCGTTTGAAGGAACGGATCTAGTTTTGAAGAACACAAACCCCGGAAACTGACAATCTCCGGGGTTTTTCAATTTAGAATAATTGTTTAGAGCTCCTTATCCAAGGTCCAGACGAGATTGGGGGGATCACCCAATGGTTGTAACTCCCGCCTTCATTCCCTATCTTTTTAGAGGCAGTAAGCAGATATGAAGAGAGAAAAGAGAGAGTGAAAGTGGACGCCAAGGACGAAAAACCCGGTAAGCTAGCCCTGATCCTTTCGGGTGGTGGTGCGAGGGGTGCCTTTCAGGCCGGTGCTCTTGTGGAGCTCCTTGCCTATTTTGAGCGTTCGGGCAAGCGGATCAATATCCTTGCAGGGACCTCTGTTGGCGCCCTCAACGGCATGTGCATCTCGCAGTCCACCTCTCTGAAGGCCGCACGGGAGGAGATCGAGTTCCAGTGGAAGCGGCTGACGAACCATGATGTGTACCAGATCCGCGGGTGGGAGTTGTTCGGACTCCTGCTGAAGTTTGCGACAACCAGCATGGATAAATGGCCGTCTGTGCCTGGCCCCGATTCACTTTTTGACAACACACCCCTCTACAACAGGTTCATCCGTAACTATTTCAAGCCGGAAGTTGTGTGGAGCAGAACGGTTGTGGACGAGTTCTTTGTTTCTCTCTGCTCGCTCAACACCGGTGAGGCGTACCTGAAGTCCATTACCGAAGAGCGCGATGTCGAGAAGGCCAAAGCCTATATCATGGCTTCCACCATTACGACAGTAGCCTATCCGCCAGTCAGAACCAGGGTGGCCGATATCGAGATTCCGGAACACCTGAGCTCTCTCACACAGTTGTATGCCGACGGTGGAATCTCCAACAAGACGCCACTGAAGTCTATCCTCAAAGCCGGCAATATCAGCGAGCTGTTTGTCGTTAATACCTATCCCTCTTACCCGAACAAGACCGAGCACAGCATCAGGGCGACATTTCCGAATGTGTTTTCGATGCTGCTCCGCACTGCCGTCGAACTGCTTCCGAATCTCTACTTCCTCCGCGACATGGAGACTGTTCGTGACGTGAACAGCGATCTCAGGGTATGGACACGGCTGAAGCGCGATATCCTCAACGCAGCACCGGACGAAGAAACGCGGCGGCGGCTTGCTTCTGTTTTCGATCGTGAAGGACCTCAGTTCTCATTCAACGAGGGGCGGAAGCATGTGATCAATCCCGTTGTCATCGCTCCTGATGAGGAACTCCCGGTTCAGGACACTGAATTTGTCCAGCCGGCGTTGGGTGAGACATTTGAGATGGGAAGACGAAAGGCGGTTGAGGTGCTGAGAGAGATGGAAAAAAGGAAGGTTGAGGGGGAGGCGACTGCATTGATGGAACAAGTGAAAATAATTAACGGTTAGTGGTTAACCAGTAACCGGCTAATGGTCAACCAGTTAATCGTTAACTGTCTTGCCTCACTTAGCCCGGTAGCCTGATCCTGAACGTTGTACCCGCGCCCGGACTGCTCTCTTTGACGAAGAGCTTGCCTCTGTGGTAATCTTCAATGATCCGTTTCGACAGGGAGAGTCCGAGTCCCCATCCCCGCTTCTTTGTAGTATAGCCCGGCCGGAAAACTTCCTTGTGATACTTCGCGTCGATCCCTTTTCCTGTATCCTTTACGTCGAGAATGACGCGTCCCTTCTCCAGGGCAAATGAAAATGAGATCTTTCCCCCCGGTCCCTCGATCGCATCCAGAGCGTTCTTTGTAAGGTTCTCCACAACCCATTCGAACAATTCGCGGTTGATGAACCCTGTGAATGTTCCAGGGGTTTCGATCGTGAGTTCGACCTTCCTGCCGGACTTCGGCAGGCGTTTCGACATGTACCCGATAACCCCAGCGACGACCTCGTCGAGCTTCTCCGGTTTCAGATCCGGCTTCGAGCCGATCTTCGAAAAACGCTCGGTGACCTTATTCAAACGGAGGATATCGTTCTCCATCTCAACAATCGTCTCCCCAAGTTCCGGTACCTCATTCTTTAAGATGTCCATCCATCCCATAATACTGGAGAGCGGGGTCCCGAGCTGGTGGGCCGTCTCCTTTGCCATTCCGACCCAGATGTTGCTTTGCTCGCTTCGCTTGATGTAGCTGAAGCCGACATAGGCGATCAGAATGAAGACAGTGGCAAGGCCGATTTCAATGTATGGGAGCCATCGGAGTTGTTGAATGACGCGCGATTCGCCGTAGTGGACGTAGTTCAGAACAATGGTGTCATTCAGTGCGATGCGGAGTGGCGTGTACTGCCTGTCCATCTCTTCGATCGTTTCAGAAAAGAATACATCCTGCTCCTTTTCAGTCATCTCCGCCAGGTCCAGCGAGTCTGTCAGCAGGTTCTTCCAATAAATCGGCTGGTTCAGAGGATCAGTCAGAATGATGGGGAAGTCGATTGTCCGGATCACCTCATTGAACACGAACGTGAAGTCGCTTGTCTCTGATTGCGCCGAGGAGATGTATTCCAGTGAACGGGCATACAGGCGGACTGCCTCGCGCTGATTGTCGAGGAGTTTGTTCGTGACATGCTGCGAGAAGAGAAGCATCGCAGCGACGAGAATGGATGCGATAACGAGGAGGAAAATCTTGAATTTGTTGCTCAGCGGTGCGCCGGCCACGATTCACTTCATGGGGTTGTTGCTGAGGATAATGGTCTGGTCACGTCGTGGACCAACAGAGACGATCGAGATCGGAACACCAACCAGTTTTTGAAGGAGCTCGAGGTAGCGACGTGCGTTGACAGGAAGATCTGCGTAGTTGGTGATCGCAGGAATA
>DAIPLH010000242.1:4889-5181 GCA_036769325.1 Bacteroidota bacterium | reverse complement strand
AATCCTAGCCCGATCACCACTTCTGGTTGGGATACGGCAAGCGAAGAAAGCATGACCCCTGCAACTGTGAACAAAATCCTTCTCCTCATGTGAACATCCTCCTTGATTGATTTGCTTTCGAAATCCCGGGTAATGATCTGTGGGGGTAACCCGGCATCTCTACGGCATTTTGACAAATTCAAACAGCGAGGGTTGGTGCGTACCGCGACGGAATAACGTTGGAAATGAACCTGAATTACTGACCCTTCGTGGACGAACGGCAACTTCACAAACACGCACCGACCCTTCAAAA
>DAIPLH010000242.1:939-4879 GCA_036769325.1 Bacteroidota bacterium | reverse complement strand
GTTACCTGAATGTTACCGCCGTGTTACGAAATTGTTAAGTCGCACCACTGGATTGGTGTTGAAACGACAAGGGAATTGAAGAAAAAGGGAGGCCCCGCACGGACAGGGGTCAGGGTCTGCCGACGGGGCCTTTTCCGGCCCAAACAAGGAGGATTGGGCGGAATCTGTGTGCAACCGAAGAAGGTAAGTCTGCTACATCAGGATCAGTGCAAGAGATCCGCTGGTGAGGCCAAGCACTGCACCGGCGAGGACATCCGATGGATAATGCATGCCCAGATACACCCGCGATGTCCCAATCAGAAGCGCCAGCGAGATCATTGGGAAAAGGAGAATGGAAAATGTTGATCCGAGAACCACCACCATTACGCATGCGGCGGCCATGTGTCCTGATGGAAACGAGAATTCATCCGGCATGCGCGTCCCTTGTTCGACAACAAGGATCTGCTGGAACGGACGAGGCCGGCCGATCAGGTTCTTGAGAATCTTGTACAATGTCACATCAACTAACAACCCGAATGCAAGCTGACGGGCGAGTGTGTCACCCATTCCCGCAACTGCGAACTGGACAACTGTCATGAGAACCCACAACGGTCCGTCCCCAAGCCGCGTCGCAGACCTCATCACCAAATCAAGCCATCGGGTTCGCCGGGTGTTAACCCAGATGACCCCTCTCATATCGAGTCTCAACAGCCTGTTCCTCACATGCCTCCCTGATTGTGCACCACAAGGTAGAGAAGGGGCATTACATGAATGTGAATGCAGCGTTAAGGTATTGTTAAGCCCTCCCTTTCAAGGGAGGGCTGGGGAAACAGAGAAAACCAAAGGGAAACATCACAAATCCGCATGTTCTCTTGCTTTCACCATGAGGCCATCCTATCTTCCACACATGCACTTCCACCGCACACACACTCCATTTTCAACTCGCTCCTCGCTCTTCGCTCTTTGCTGTGTTCTGCTCTTCCTTCTCAACTCCTGCTCATCTTCATTCCAGGGCATAAAGATCCGCGCCCAATCCCCTTCCATCAGCGAAGCCTCGCGCAGAATCGGACTCGCGTTCCGGGCGGACGAATATGAGATCGAGGAGGGAAGCGCCATGGGATTGTATCACCGAACGGGGTGGAGAGAATTGAAGGAAGTTGAAAAAGGATTAAAGGAAAAAGAATCAGGAGCAAAGACCGAGGCACATCTCCTGGTCCGACTTGAAGGCCGGGGAACAGACTATGATATTTTCCTGGATATAGAACTTCGAAACAGGGATTCTGAATATCGCCCTGAACCTGACCATCCCATTGTGGTGAAATGGGAGAAGGTGTTACGGGAGATAGTCGTTTTGCAAGCGAGGGAAGAAGGCTGATGATCTGCACCTCACTGGGATTCATGAACTCCCTTTGAATTTGAACCGCCATGACGCCAAGAACGCCAAGAGAAACTTAGAGCCTATGGAAGAGGCCTATGAACGAAATCAAGAGAACCAAAGTGAGATACCCCTAGGCTGAAAGTCGCTCCTCGTTTCTCATTTATCGTTTCTCATTATCCATTAGCATTTTTTTTCTTCTCCTCCTATCACCCACCACTTCCGGCTTCCATCCGTTTTCTCCGTCAGGTTTCGTCTCTCCGGATTAAGTCCCTGATTCGTGAGAAGAAAAAGATCGTTGAGGAATGGTAGCCGGTCGGCAAAGGAACTGTTGAAATCCATCGGAACCGCCGATGCATCGATGGAATCGATACCCGGCACGACCATGATTTGGTCTCCACCCTCCCCTGCAGGGTGGATCCCGTCGGTTCTCGGTTTGCCCGAGAGCCTCAGCGCCTCGTCTGCGCACGAGGCATACAGCGTAATACGATTGGCAGTTTCGGTGAGAGCAGGCACCATATTGTCCCTGAAAAGTTGTGCATCGATGTCAGGGGCCAGAAGGATCACATTGCTGATCATCGGCATCCGTCTGCTTCCCGAACGATCCTGCGCAAACGTTCTCAATACATCCGTGAGAGCCCGCGCCCCCAGACCGTGCGCAACGAGATGGATTTTCCTCGCCTCTGACTTCTCCATGATACATCGAAGAAATTCCCGGAGGTGAGGAAGCGTCCAGCGTACATTGTCCTCAGCGATTGAATACCGGTCGAGACCGCTCTTTGACGGCCAGCTATACATGATGGGGGCACCTTTGAAGCCGAGGTCAAATGCCAGCAGTGCCGTGCGGCGTGAGGCCTCCTCGAAAGTGATATTGCAACCGTGAATGAAGATGAGCACTTCATTCTCTGCGGATTTCCCGACGCGGGCTCTAAGCTGTTCAAGGAAGCCGTGTTCGTCCAATCGCAAGGCCTTAAGTGGGAGAGGATTATCTCCGCGGTCCTCCCTGAACTCATTCGTCCACCACTTGGGCCTCTCAATTATTCCCGTGACCTGCTGCACAGGAATGCTCACAGAGCAGATCCCCACCTCAAGGTCGCCCCGATCGTTTCCGTATCGGATCTGACCCTCCTCAACGACACGGCTTCTGTCGGTTCCGTAGAGAATTTCCATAGAGCAATGCTTCTTGAGCGTTGCTTCAGTGCCGGAATCGATGGTTCGCTTCCTGGCAACCACAGACTCCAGAGCCACAAGATCAGGTTCCCGCATTTGAATGGCTTCATCGATCATGCGATCAATTTCCTGAAACAATGACACGCGTTCCCTCGGCGTGAGTTGCTCCCTGACCTTTCTCCCAAGCCGGCTAAACGATTCGAATGCCCTTGGTGCAAGGATTGAGTGATGGATGAGTGTCTCGTAACCGAAGTAGCTCTCCGTTTCCCTTAATTCCAAAAGAGCGGCAATAACATCATTGCGGTCGGCCTGTCGAAAGAGGTCCCGGATAACCCGTGAGTAGTCAGTGAGGATCTGACCCTGGTTTGATTTGGTCATGAGCATGAACACCGAATGCTCTGAGAAGGATAGATCGAAATTCTTGTCGGCCATTTCACGAACGTAATTTTTGGTGGATGATGATTACAACCTGCGACCTCAACATCCTAAAGGAACAGGAGGAATTCAATCACGTAAACACGTGTATTTTAGAAAACGGCAGGGAACCGGCGAAAACAGATGTGGGATGTGAGATGTGGGATGTGAGATGTGGGATGTGAGATGTGGGATGTGGGATGTGAGATGTGGGATGTGAGATGTGGGATGTGAGATGTGATTGAAGAATGACGAATTGTGATTGTAGAGGTGGGTTCGGCCCTCAACGAGAGAGGGCGAGGGGTTCCGGAGAACTAGAGAAGGTGGTTCTTTACAGCAATCGCAACAGCACTGCTCTGGTTGTGGACCTGGAGCTTTTCATAGATGTTCCTTGTGTAGGTATCAACCGTGTGATAGCTGACCATCAACTCCTCTGCGATCTCCTTCTTTATTCTCCCGTCAGCCATCAACTTCAGGATCTTCTTTTCGCGATCCGTCAACCCGTAGGAACCTTTGGGAATCGAGAGTTCTGTGAACCTGTCCAGGACCCGCTTTGCGATCTGTCCGTTCAGGGGGGCACCTCCATGCAGGGCCTCATGGATCGAGCGAAGGATTTCATCGGGTGGGGATGTTTTGAGCAAATAGCCCGAAGCGCCTGCAAGGATTGCATTGAAAATTTTATCATTTTCCTCGTAGTTCGTCAGGATAAGCACAGCCGTCGAAGGAGAGACCGGGCGAATACGCCGGATCGCTTCAATGCCTGTCAGACCCGGAAGGACAATGTCCATCAGGATCACCTGCGGAGCATCGTCGGTATCGAAACAGGCAATTGCTTCCTCCGCATTGGAGAAACTCTTTGCACAACGCAACGACTGCTGGGCATCAAGTACACGAACGAGCGCTGCCCTGTATTGCGCATCATCCTCGACAACCCATACGTTGATCTTTTCATTCACTCCCATCACAACATCCTCACGGTTACACTCATCAGACATGCACTTT
>DAIPLH010000242.1:0-929 GCA_036769325.1 Bacteroidota bacterium | reverse complement strand
GTGATAGTGCTCCCATCCCCGATTGCATTTGGCGATGTCATCGGGTCAACTCCATTGACAAAAAAGTAGAGGTTCGAACCTGAACGCACAGCCGCCTTGTAGTCACCGTATTCAAGATTCTGCGTTGGCCACGGACAGGCAACGGGTGGACTGCAAGGAATATCGATGACAATGGGGGGGGTGTCCGCACCCGGTGATACATCATACAATTCAACCACCGGATTCGGACCTGCACCGACATATGTAATGATCCAATTGATTGTACCGTCCATATGGGTCTCCTGATGTGATGGCGGCAAAAAGATATGGTAAATCCAGGTTCTTTGATATCACGTATTTACGTGATTCTTGCGGCAAGGTAAACCGATGTCCCTTGCCCAAATCCTGACCGAATCGTCAATTCCCCACCGATTTTCCTTGCGCGTTCCCGCAGGCTCTTCAGCCCCACCCCTTCCACAACCTGCGTACTGTCAAAACCACGCCCGTTGTCAGTCACTTTCATCATGAGCCGCCCCTCTTTCGCGCTGATTTCTATTGCCACCTCCGAGGCGGCAGAATGCTTGACGATATTGTGAAGGATCTCTTTAAACATGAGATAGGCATGGTGTCTGAACTCCATCTCAAGCTTCATGTCTTCAGGACTCCCCTCGAACTTACCGGTCCACCGGATTCCCTGCATGAGGGTCGACGCCTGGCGTTTGAGTTGGGCAATGAAGGTATGAATATCATCGTTCGACGGGTTGATGACCCAGACAATGTCCCGAAGGTGTTCGGCTGTTCCCCGCGCAATGTGTGCGATGTTTTGAAGCTGGGACCTGTCCTCCAACTGAACATCGTTTCGCCCGCTCATCACATCGCAGGACAGGGCAATGCTTCCCAGACTGCTGCCGATGTCGTCGTGGAGGTCTGAAGCAATCTGAACCCGCATT
>DAIPLH010000241.1:3431-5211 GCA_036769325.1 Bacteroidota bacterium | reverse complement strand
CCACGAAGCGCTCTGTCCGTGTATATCTCTTGCGCATGCAATGAGGCGTTCATAGCCGAATTCGTCTTCACCGTTACGGGCTTCGGTGAGACCATCGGTATAGAACACGCAGACATCACCGGGGTTGAGCTGCACGCGCTCCTCCCGGATTGCATCGGAAAATGCACGCCCGGTGCTCAACCCGAGTCCCATTCCGGAGGGCCGAATATATTGAACCTCATCGCTCCTCACAAGAAGCATCGGACAATGGCCGGCACGTGAGAGAGTCACGACTCCGGTCGATGTTTCGAGCACGGCATAGATCAGGCTGATGAATGAACGTCGATCGATGGAACCCGCGAGCACGTCATTCGCACGTTCCAGCAGTTCACGCGGTGAAGGATAGATCCTGCTCAGTGACTGGAAGATCCCCTTCACCTCTGCCATATAAAAAGCTGCTGAGACCCCTTTGCCGGAGACGTCACCGACAACAATTCCAATCCGGCCGCCATCGAGGATGACAAAGTCATAGTAATCACCGCCAACTTCAAAAGCGGGGGTGGACACTGCGTCGATCTCGACCATTGGCAATGTCGGCAAACGCTGGGGAAGCAAACGCTTCTGCATTTCCTGCGCCAGCATCATCTCCCTCATCAGCCGCTCACGTTCAAGGGACTTGTCGATCAGCCGGGAATTCTCGATGGCAATCGTCGCCTGATCAGCAAATGCGGAGACCACTTCGACGTCGTCCTTGAAGAAACTGTGCTCTGTGGATTTGATCGCGTAGAGGATGCCGATGAGGTCGTGGTGCGAAAGAAGCGGAACAACAACCATCGAGCCCTGACTCAACTCGCCTTTTTGCCCCTTCTCCACTCTCTTATCCGCCGCGAGATCATCAATCACAGCGATCCTGCGGTCTTCAAGGACGGAGTTGCGGACCGTAACCTTGTCGAACGGCAGCAGCCGCTCGATATCTTCCGGGGAAATATTCTTCAGACCCGCAATGCTGATCCTGTGCTCCAACCCTCCGGTGCTGAGGGTATAGAGCCGATCCTCTGCCTGGACCGGACCCCTATGCAGTATCTCCAGCCAACAGGCTCTCGCTTCACAGGCCTGCAATGTCATCGTCGTAACGGTATCGACCAGCTCATCAAAATCGAATACCCTTGTCACAAGCTTGCCGATCGTATGGAGCGAACTGACTTCAGTCGTTTTTCGCTCGAACGCCTCGGCAGTCGGCAGGTGAAACAGAGTACTGACGAAAGCCATTCCCGCGTAAATATTACCGAAGAGGAGAGTCACTCCCACAAATTCTTTGAGCGGATAGGAATGATAGAGGAGAAGTTGTTTGATCAGACCCGTCTGCGTGATCACATTCAGGGCGGTGAGAACTCCAAAGAGGAGGAAGGCATAGATCAATCCGAAAACCTTTTCCCTCTTTGAAAGGTAGACGATCCATGAAAGGCGGAATGAGTTCGTGATCATTGCCGCGACCGTGAGACCAAACAGAATACTCGTCAGGATAGTCGAATCAAGGTGACTCAGGCCGAGCGTCGACGTGGCTGTGCCAATCATCAGGACGACCAGGATCAGGAGATTGCGCCGTGTTGTCCTTTTTCTCTTGTAGAGAACAAGATCTCTCAGGAAACGGAAGATAAGAAGGGCAAGGATTGCGTAACTCAACCCCATGAATGCGGCCATGAAGACCGTCTTAAAACTAAGAGGGTTCAGCATCTCCTCTTTCGTCTCAAAACTGATGTCCGTTCCGATCACAAGCACCAATGTCGTCACCGAAGCCACG
>DAIPLH010000241.1:0-3421 GCA_036769325.1 Bacteroidota bacterium | reverse complement strand
AACGAGAATAAGGCCCAGTTTTCTGACGGTGTTCTCTATTCTTGTTGTATCGGAAAACTCCAGGAAGAGGTAGAGAAGAACGAACGCGGTAATCAGCAGGAGATCTCTCACGAGCGGCAATCCCGCAAGATCGATCGTGACGCTCGTCCTTACGACATCCAGAGCAAGGACAGCGACACCGAGAAGCATGGCGCCGCCAAGGGTGAGTATCCGGCGCCATTTCATGTGATCAGTCCGTCCCCCCTGCTCTCGAGCGAAGTGTCAGGAAGGGCATGTTCATGAGACCATCGGAGGTCATTCCATTGGATTTCGTGCTGAACCATGAAGGATACACCTAATGCCGATCCAACAAAATGATTAGACTTGACATGACCGTAAGTGTATGTTGGATCGAGCACCCCGGCCTCGCCCTCGAGCTGCGACAAATCGGCCGAGGGCGGGCTGTGCCCTTTTATTGTAGAAGTATTTACGAGGAAAGGCACTAGAATTTCCGCTGCAGCCAGGAGTCCTGCCTGTATTTCAGGGAAATCAGGAGTGAATAAGACACAATGTAGAGCGGCAGGGCCAGCCACGCGCCGACAAGGCCACCATTGAATGTTATGGAAAGCAAGTAACAAACAGGCAGGAAGATAATCCAGTGGGTGAGAACCTCAATCAGCATCACATAGACTGTTTCGCCGGCTGCCTGGAGGGCGTTCGCCAGAACAATGCCGGTCGCATAGAACATTTGTGCTGCCCCTGCAATCCTCAGAATAGGTATTGCAGCTTCGGTTACGTCAGGATCCGTGGTTATCAAAAAGATAACCCATTCAGGGACGACGATGAAAATAATACCGAGAACAACGGTAAGAATTGTTGCTTGCTTGGCGGTTTCGATCCCCATTTGTTTTGCCAGGCGAAGATTGCCGGTCCCGAGACTCTGACCCACGAGAGTCTGCGCCCCGATGCCAAACCCGAAACAGGGAAGGAATGACATGAACAGTGCGGTGATGACAACCTGGCTTGCTGCCTGCTCTTTGGTACCAATGATTCCCGTTATCGCCACAAAGACAAGAAATCCAAGGAGAATGAGGATGTTCTGGAATGAAACAGGAGTTGAAATCCTGATGATTTGTTTGACAATCGATTTCGACCAGGAGACCGACTGATAATAGAGGTACCTTTTTCGGTAGGAGCCAAGGAAAGTTGCGGAGAGAAAAAACAGACAACCGAGCATGTTGCTGATTGCCGATGAGCATCCTGCACCCGCTATGCCCATTTTCGGGAATCCGAAGGTCCCGAAGATCAACAGATAATTCAGAACAATGTTGGATACATTGATCACAATCGCAGAATACATGAACACTTTTGTGTGTCCGATCCCGTTGAAAAACCCACGGTACGACACGACAAAGAGGAAAAAGACCAACCCCACGAACCGCCATTCGAGGTACGCGGCTCCCGCAACAGCAACGCCGGGATCACTTGCAAAGAAATCAAGAATATGGAATGAGAAGAGATAACCCGGAATGCCAAAAACAATCCCGAGAATCAGGGCGAGAATCAGCGAATTGTTCAGGACGGCGCCGGCACCTGCGGGATCACTCTCACCCGACCTGCGCGCAACAAGAACATGAGTTCCCGTGGAAAGGCTGGAAAAGACGCTTGTAATCGCCCATGCGGCAAGAATGCCGAGTCCCATGGCAGCCAGAACTGTTGTCGCGTTGTCAAGCCTCCCGACCATGGCTGTCTCGACGACCGAAACAACCATCTGCGAGGAAAGGCCGGCGACTGCAGGGCTGGAGACTTTCAACACTCCGCGAGCAAGTTTCCTATCCGGAAGTAACCTCATCGTTGGCGAGTAAGAGTGATTTGACTACCGGTCAGGCCGCTGTGACCGTGGAAGGGCGCATGAGCAAACAGTCCAGCCCGGATGCTTCTCAAATCGGACCCGGGCTGAATGCACCAGGAACTCTATGAGACTAAGAGTTCGGCGATATAGCGATCTGCTTCGCGACCAAACGTCGTGGTGGGATGGTTCTTCTTCAGGTTTTCGTACAGCTCGATGGCTCTTTCCTTGTTCCCGCTTAACGCGAAGTTCCTTGCCGCATTGCTCAGGTTCTGCGGAGCGGCAACGTCAGTTCCGATCAATGATGCGGCGCTTTCATAATATTCTCCAGCGTTACGGAATTCTTTCTTTGCCTCATAGCAGGCTGCCATGCCGGCCAAACGTGAGACGCTCAGCATGTCTCCCTGTCCGTCGTACGCTTTGAACACTTCTAGCGCATAATCATATTCACCCAGATGAAGAAGAGCGCTGGCAAGATAAAAGCGGGCATGATTCCCTGAGGTGGTCCCACCGAAATTCTCGACGATTGCTTTGAGCCCTGAAACGTTCATCTCCGGTGCCCCGTCCACGGCTAGACGGTAGTTCCCTTCATCAAAGTAGGAAATGACCTTCGCAAGTTCCGCAGTTGCCTTTTCGTTGTTCGTTGCCTGGTTGTTTCTGTACGCAACGACCCCCAATACCGAGAGCACAACAACCAACAAGCCGATGCCGATGGACTTCTTGTTCGCTTCATAGAAATTAATGGTTCTTGCGTACGTACTGATCAGGGCATCCTGCTTCAATTCCTTCTTGACAATCTTTCGCTTTGGCTTCAGCATGGTTCTTTCTTTCTCCGAATAAATCGATTGTACAGCTCCGTTGAGCCGGTTATTCTTTGTGCGCCTGTCGGGAGTCGAACCCGAAGCCTTTGGCTCCGGAGGCCAACGCTCTATCCAATTGAGCTACAGGCGCATATCCTTGATCGGGCGATCGGATGGTATGTTCAGGACCCGGGAAGGAACCCGGAGCCGTTGAACCCCTGGGAATCGCTGGAAAAAAAGTGCCCGCACAAAGCGGGTCGACACAAGCTACCGAAAAAAACCGATTCCTTCAACCTAAAAATGAAACCCGTTCCCCTTCTCCTTTGGCCCGCCACCAAGCCTTTCGGAAATGAACGATAAAAGGAGAACCAGGACAAGAAGGCCAACACTGTAAGCTCCTGCAGAGCCAAAGTTATAACCTCGAAGCTGTGAAAGGATCTCCACAGAGATCGGCCGGTTTGCGTGAGTGTAGAGAAGAATGGATGTTGGAAACTCGCCAAGGGCGCTGATCATCACGAGGAGGGAACCTGCAACGATCCCCGGCATGATTACAGGAAGAATCACTTTGCGGAGAATCCGGCCCGGACCTGCCCCGAACATCTCGGCGGCTTCGAGCACCGGGTCTTCCAGCCTGTCAAGAGATGACGAAACCGACCGGAGAACAAGAGGATACAGCCTGATAAAATATGCCAGTGGAAGGATCCAAAAGGTCCCCACAAGAACCTGACCACCGGTAATCCAGTGGGGGTCCGCAAACGCAACAATGAGATATATCGCTACCACAGTTCCGGGA
>DAIPLH010000240.1:0-5212 GCA_036769325.1 Bacteroidota bacterium | reverse complement strand
GGGACGGAGGTAACGAGACTGTCAACTTCACGGCCGTGACTAAGCGGCATGTTCGCATTTTCATGACAGAGCCGCATCAAAGTGAGTCTGACTACCGAATCGAAGAATTCGAGGTTTATGAATCGGATAGTGATATTCCGTGCGAAGCGATCAGCTCCTTCAACGCCCAATGCAACGCGCTTGGAGCAGCACGGGTATTGGTTCGACTCCTGAACTCAACGGAATTCGCAGGGCGAACAGTCGAGTTCCAGCTGGATGATACTGTTTATCCGGTGGAATTGGCCACCAACGGCACCCACACTGCTGGCCGGGTTACCGTCCCTGCGATCGGGCTTGGGGATCACACAGCTACTCTGGTGACGCCGGCCGGTTGCTTTGATCCTGTGATCTTCACCTGCCGCCAGCTCAACGCGGGTGATGATCCGGGCTTCGATGCAATCTGGGCAGAGTTTGATGCGTTGTTTGGTGAGCCGTACGCTGCCAACCAAACTCCGAAGCAGAGCGCCTTGCTTGGCAACTATCCGAATCCATTCAACCCGAGCACGAAAATCTCCTATGTTCTCGCAGCGAATGGACATGTGAGTCTGAAGGTCTACAATATGCTCGGACAGGTTGTCGCGACACTGGTGAACGAGAGCCAGGCAACCGGTTCCCATGTGGTCACATTCAATGCTTCGAGTCTGCCCAGTGGAATCTATCTCTATGACCTGACACTCAACGGTCAGTCAATAGACAGGCGGAAGGCAATGCTTGTGAAGTAAGGGATGAATGAAGAAGACCGCTGAAGCAAAAAATCAGCCGCCATTATTGATATGGCGGCTTTTTGTTTTTCTTTGAGGTGCATTCTCGCGTCGAGTGGTGGGTTTGCACTTCATGGCGCAAGAAAGTGTGATGCCATACCGACCTACAATTTCCTTTTCTGGACTGCCGACCTCTTCACGGACTACCGACTTTTCCCCCGAACAGACTCAATAGACTGGATAGACTGAACAGACTGTATCGACTGGTCTTACCGGTTGGCATTCTGATGGTCGGAGGCCGCAATCAGAATCTGAAATCCGTATTCAGTTGGTCACCGTAATGGACATGCTATCCGCGAAGACAACTACCACAACCTGCACCGGTGTCGATTCATCGTTGCCTGTCTCAACCCCGGTTCCGTCGAGCGTAACGGAGCTCGCTGACGGTGAAGAAAGTGAAAAGCTTCCATATGCTTGCGTGCGAGTTCCGGTTAATGTCGAAAGAGTGATGAGAGCGAACGAACCTTCTCCGCCCCCAAGGCGACGTGGTTTCCTGTAATACTCCTGGGCACGGTCCGCCAGACCAATGAGTGCCTTCTTTATAGCATCTCTGTTTGCTTCCGAGGGATTTCCCGAAAACGCGATGCCGCAGGCAAGACATGTGAGAACCGCGAATGCCTTGAATCGAGTACCTGATCTGTTCATTTCTCTTCCTCCAAGGGAATCAGAAGCCAATCTGGTGCCAAGCCCGGTATCGGGCATTCTGCCGTGTTTTGCCGGGGTAAAGCATTCCCACCGTGTACACTTTACCTGCCGCGTGCGAAAAAGGCTGTCTTTCCTGTCTTTTTTCAATGGCATGTTGCTTGCATCACATGCAACATGATCAAAGCCTGCACCATCAGCGTCCGGGTCTGCCTTGTCTGTTTCCTCGCGGGAAATGCGGCATTTGCTCTTCCTGTCGATTCTCTTCTGGTTCAATGGAGTCGGGACGTTCACACAGAGATGAGGTCGAGCGTCGATGCTCCTGCTGCTGTTGCTACTGACATAGCGGGAAACGTGTTTGTCACTGGAAAGAGCGAAGGTATGGGGACGGCCTATGATTTCCTGACAGTGAAATTCGATCAGAATGGAAATCAGCTCTGGTCACGTCGTTACGACGGATGGCAGCATGGATTTGACATACCGGTTGCGATTGCAACAGATGGCGCGGGAAATGTCTACGTCACGGGGGTCAGTGATGGCCCGGATACGTCAAGTACCGATATCGTTACAATCAAGTACAGCGGTGGTGGGACTGTTCGATGGATTGCCCAGTATGATGGCCCCGTCAGTCATACACCGTGGGGATTGCAAAGCAGTCCTGATGCTGTCGCCGACATGGCAGTCGACAACAGCGGCAACGTCTATATCACCGGAAATCAGGGGGCATGGCTTACTAATTTCCTCACTTTGAAGTATAACACGGACGGAGTTGAGGAATGGGCCAACGCGTTTGATGGACCCTTGCATTCAGAAGACAAGGCAACCGCCCTCGCGCTTGATCCCGACGGAAATATTCTCGTGACGGGGTGGACATGGGATTCTACATCTGCTCCGATTGATTTCCAGACCAACTACACGATAATCAAGTACAGTCCTTACGGAGAACAGCTCTGGAATGTGACGCATAGTATTGAAGGAGTTAATTCGCTTCCGAAGGACATTGTTGTTGCGGTCGATGGATCCGTTTACGTTACTGGCGATGTATTTCAGTACGATTATCAATACGGGTATTTCTTCGCAGATGTGCTGACAGTGAAGTACAATTCGGAAGGAAGCCACCTTTGGAGCGATACTTTCGGTACGGGGGAGATTGAAAGTGCCATCACAGCGATCAGAGATATCGCTATTGGAATGGAGATTGACGGAAATGGTCATGTCTATGTCGCGGCTGTTAGTGGATGGGAACACTCCCGTTCATCCCCCCAAGGCGATTCACTCATAACGATACAATATGATCCTGCCGGAACGCGGAATTGGGTTCGGTTTCATGATGGGGGTGAGGGGACGCAGGTTCGCCACGCCGGGTTGGACGTTGGTCAGGACGGAAATGTGTTTGTCTATGCCCTCGACGGAGAATGGGAACATCCATTCGTCTCTTTGTCAGCGCTGATTGTCGAGTATAGTTCGATCGGGGATGTCCGATGGGAAGAGCATCATGCTCTCAGTTTCGAGGATCCTCTGATATTCAATGGAATTCAGGTCGACAATTCCGGTAACATCCTTGTGATAGCGCCCACTGGTTCCCCGCTTCAGTCCAATCTGCAGGTGAGCAAATACTCGCCCAACGGCCTTCAGATGTGGACCGCATCAGCGGACGGGGAGGGAAGCATGAGCGGGTTTACTCGGGCCGCTGTCGTGGATCAATTGGGGAACACGGTTGTTACTTGTGCCGCGATGGATAGCACGGGGAAAAGGGATTTCGTTACCGCGAAGTATAATCCCCTCGGGCAGCAACTTTGGTTTTCGACGTACAAGGGTGCAGCCGGGGGCGACGACGAGCCTAATGCAATTGATACGGACAACAATGGCAATGTCTGCATCAGCGGGACGAGCGCAGGCCTTGAGACCGGAAGTGACTATCTGACCATCAAGTACAGTCCGGACGGGGACGAGCTGTGGACGGCGCGATTCAACAACTCTTCAGAGGATCTCGTCGGAGCAATGAGTATTGCGTCGGATGGAGGTATCGTTGTCGTCGGATATCCGAGCATAGCGAAGTATGATCAGGATGGACTTCTCTTGTGGAGCATTGCTACTCCGGATTTCATGTCTACTCTTCTTGCGATTGACTCCTCCGGCAATATTGTGACCGTTCAGGAAGAATGGTATGGGGGTGATAAGCAGCTTGTCAAACTTGACGCGGATGGAGAATTATTGTGGAGTCACCAGTTCCCATCCTGGAGTAACTCAAGCATCCAGGATCTTGTCATTGATGATGAACAGGCAATGTACATCACCAGTAGGGGTTCCTATACCGATTCAACATTTAAGTTTGATGCTTCCGGAAGCAGGATGTGGGGTCTTGGTGTGGGCGGAAATGATATCGAGATTTTCGGAGACGACATCTATGTTCTCGATGGAGGATCGCTCTACAAGATTAGCACGCAAGGATCAATCATCTGGTCGCGCAATGAACTTCCCTATCCGGAGAACTCGCCAGCAACTCTCTGCTTTGATCAGGCGGGGAATATCTTTGTCTCGGGGATTGAACTCGGGGAAGAGTACGATCCTGATTTCATGACAACTCTCCGTTACACACCGGATGGCGAGCAGACGATGGCGCTCTCCTATGATGACAATGGAAGAGGGGAATTTCGCCCGATTGTCCTTGGAACAGATCTGAGCGGGAACGTCTATGCCGTTGGTGAGAAGATCGGCAAGGACTATTCCACAATACCCTTTGTCCTGAAATACAGTCAGTTTGGGTTCGCCGCCTCAGCCGGCACCGCAGGCGAATTCCCGGCGGAGTATTCCCTGAAACAGAACTACCCGAACCCGTTTAACGGAATTTCGAATTTTGAATTTGGAATTGCGAATTTGGAGTATGTGTCTTTGAGGGTCTATGACATTCTCGGCCGTGAGGTGGCAACGATAGTCAATGAAAAGCTAAATCCCGGCATCTACCACCGACAATGGGATGCAGCCGGACTATCGAGTGGAGTGTATTTTTACAAACTTCAGGCAGGACACTTCTCAGAAACGCGGAAGTTGATGCTGCTTCGCTGATTCACTCAGGGCGGAACCCCATTCCGACCTATGTCTGCTTTTCCTTCTTTGGACTTCCCCCAAAGGGGTCCTCCCAAGGAGTCCTTCGGACCTTCGGGACAACTGCCGACTACTGACTGTTTTCCTGAACAGACTGGATAGACTGAACAGACTCAATAGACTGTATAGACTGTTTTTCCCCCGTTGCTTTTTCTATCGACATCCCTATATTTCTATCATCCGGCGCCAGCGGAGGGCACCACCACCCCTTTATCCCCTCCTCCTTGAGGAGGGGACTGCGCCCTCAGTTGAGATATCCGACCCCTCTACGAGGCCGTAGGCCTTCGGGGTCGATTTCACAAGACCCGGATCTATGGTTAGGCCCCGAAGGGGCCCTGATAATTCCAGGGTGAAGACGAAGTCGCGGAGCGCGGAACACGGAACGCGAAACGCGGAACGCATCCCGAAGGTCCGAAGAAGGAAACCCTATTGCCCTAAGTCCCGCTAGGTCTACGACTCTTCCAGTCGCAGAGCCCTAGAGAACGCGGAAATAAGTCCCGTAGGGACGGCCTGTTGGTAGAACCACGAAAGCAAATCAATTCCCCGCAAGCCCCGGAGGGGCGGCCTGTGGGTGGGCGTGGTGAACGATGATTGTTGAATGATGATTCATGAATGCTACATTCAAGAGTGAAGTGCAACACTCTTTGAGAAGGCTTCTCTAGGAG
>DAIPLH010000010.1:12573-19066 GCA_036769325.1 Bacteroidota bacterium | reverse complement strand
TCGCTATCACCAGGCGGAGCCATCGCCGGCAGAGTTAGGTGCTTTCCGCAGGACTGGCAGTATCTGTGCTCATCTCGCATCTGCCGTCAAATACTGCACCTTCGTCGACGACCAGGCGTGTGGCACGAATATCACCGGAGACAATCGATTGAGCTTCCAATGTCAGTTTTTCCAGGGCCGATATGTTACCGTGGACCTTCCCCGCAACGGAAATGCTTTTGGCGGTCAGACTTCCTTCAACAATTCCACCTTCACCGACTGCAGCATTCCCTTTTGCGACGATCTCACCGACCACCTTCCCGTCAACCCGGACTCCCCCATCCGTCTTGATCGACCCTTCCAAAAGAGAGCCTTTTCCTACAAGGCTTACTTCGCCGAGAATCTGATTTTTATCTGCCATGTGTCAATAGTCGAAGATGGTTTTTGAATACTGTCATCCCTGAGACGATCCCAGGAGGTACTCCTCAGGATCCATCGGAGTGCCATCCTTCCATATCTCAAAGTGCAGATGGGGTCCTGTGCTGCTGCCCGAAGATCCTACCAGAGAAATCATGTCGCCACGCTTTATGGTTACATGAGCAGGTGTGAGCAGCGACTGATTATGCTTGTACACTGTCATCATTCCGCCACCATGCGAGATCATCACCATGTTCCCGTCCTCGTATGTCCACCCTGCAAAGACCACATAGCCATCGGCGGCCGCAAAAACAGGTGTGCCGAGCCTGGAGGCATAGTCAATTCCGTAGTGTCTTCGGTCGGAATCAAAACGCTGTGTAACCATCCCGCCAACTGGGCTCACAAAGGGAAGGGTCCCGTGATGCTCCGGACCGGAGTAGGCCACATATTGCACCCGGCGTTCCTCGTCCGCTCCCTGAGAAAACTCCTCCTGAAGCGGTGCCAGAGAAAGATCCTCCGGAACATCCCCAATGCCTTCTTCCGGGTCCGAAAGAAGGGTGTCCATCGGAACGACCGCTGCGCTCTCCTCAACATCACCAAGAACTTTTCTCAACTTCCTGTTGTATTCACCCAACCGGATCACTTCCTGGCCGATCGCCTGCAGATCCTTCTGGGTCGCAAGCAACTGACGTCCGTACTTTTCCTCGAGAACTGAATCCGAAATCGGGACAATCAACGCAAGGGGAGTGTACGCGAGCCCTGCCAGACAAGCTATAACTATGAGAAGGAGCGCTCCGGTTCCCGCAAGCCAGAGTTTCCACTTTGTGAACCGGTAACTTCGTGAGGTCCCGCCCTGACCGGCCGGGATAATAACAATGTCAAACTGGTCGGTCTTTTTGTTGCGACGGGCCCTGTCAGAGGGCATGATAAACCCTGCAAAAATGGTCAAAAAATATATGAAAAAGGGGAAGGAATGTCAACGATTTCCCCCTCAGTTGGAATAACAGGTGTCTCGTTCAAGACGAATTCTGGCGCTTATCCTGCCGATCAAATTCATCCCAATGGTTCCGGATGGTTTTGCCCAGTTTTTCGACGAAGATCTTCTTGTCGAATCCGGCAGCATGATCTCTCAGTTGGGTCTGATCGAACCTGTACCCTCCGAACCTCTCGAGCGTTGCAACGAGGGCAGCCGGGGTTTGCTCGGGGAAAAAGATCCCTGTCTCGCCATCAACCACGGTCTCGAGAGCTCCACCCTTCCCAAGGGCAATCACGGGAGCGCCACTCGCCATTGCTTCCAGAGGAATAATCCCGAAATCCTCTTCACCGGGAAAAACAAGGGCACGGCACTCCGAATAAAGATCCCGCAGCTCACCGTCACTGACCTGCCCCCGAAATTCGATGTTGCTTTGTGCGATCCGTTCAAGACGCGCCTGTTCGGGTCCGCTCCCCGCAACCACGAGCCTTTCACCGGTCTGATTGAACGCATCAATCGCAATGTCAACCCGCTTGTATGGAACGAGGGCACCGGCTACAAGAAAGTAGTCCTTTCTTGTGGGGGAACACCGGAATGAGCTGACATCAACCGGAGGATAGATCACTTCCGCATCTCTCCCATAGATCGACTGTATCCGTCGGCGCACGTTCTCGGAGTTGGCGATGTAAACATCCGGATGGGAGGCGGATCGTACATCCCATCGCTGCAGATATTTTCTGAATAACCTCGCGCCGGTTCTCGTGATGAACCCGCTTTTCCCGGGAGCAAAGTAGTCGTCGAAGAGACCCCAGATGTACCGCATTGGAGTATGACAATAGCAGACATGGAGCGTCCGGCTGCCCGTCGTCACCCCCTTTGCAACGCTATGGTGAGAAGAAATCACCAGGTCATACCGATCCGGGACAAGTCTTCGAATTGCGAGAGGAAAAAGTGGAAGATAGTGCCTGTATCGTGACTTCGAGAAAGGAAGGTGTTGGATGAATGAGGTCTGGATCGGCATCTTCTCAATCACGGGTGAAACCGAACCCTTCACGTGAAGGAGTGTGTACACATCCGCCTGAGGGAACATTTCACATAACACCTCCACCACTTTCTCCCCTCCTCTCATTGAGGTGAGCCACTCATGAACGATAGCGACGCGACGCGGCGGATACATGGTGAGGAATATACCGGAGAGAGGGGGAAGCTGCAAGGAGGTCGTACCTTTGCGATGAATTCTTACCACGAAGACACCAAGACACAAAGTGATTGAGCCAGTATTATTCTCAACCTTCGTGTCTTTGTGCCTTTGTGGTTAATTCTTTAGCTCTTTATATTATCCGTCGGACCCATCATATGACCATTCTCATAATTGTTGTTCTTCTTTTCCTCCTCGTTCTGTTGCTTGCTTCGGTGGTTCTGTTTGTCATCGGTCCTGGCATGTTGCTCCATCCTCATCGCAGAACCATCGCCTACTATCGCACCCGCACATCAATCCTGCATCCGAAGGATCTCGGGATCGCGTATGAAGAGATCATCCTCAAGACCGCGGAAGGAGTGAAACTGAGCTGCTGGCTGCTTCCTGCAGCGGGAACCCCGAAAGGGACGATCATCTACCTTCATGGGGTGAGTGAGTGCAAGATTGTCGGACTTCCGCTGGCAAAGCAGCTTCACGAGCATGGGTACAACGTCTTCCTGTATGATTCACGAAGGCATGGGGACAGCGAGGGAAAGTTCTGCACGTACGGCTTCTATGAGAAGCATGACACGAGCACAATCATCACCTGGTTGCAGGACCGGTCAGGCCTGACAACCGGAAAGTTCGGGCTCTTCGGGGCTTCGATGGGTGCGGCGGTTGCACTTCAGGTCGCCGCGCTGGATAAGCGCGTCGCCGTGGTGGTTGCAGAGAGCGGGTTTGCTACGCTCCGGACTATTTTTGACGATTACCAAAAGAGGATGACCAAGCTTCCATGGCACTACCTGCGCAACCTCGTCATCGTCCGCTCCGAGAGGATGGCACATTTCAAGGCAAGCTCAGTGTCACCGATGGATGCGGTGAAGAATGTGCATGTGCCGATTCTTATTCTGCACGGAACAGAAGACCGTTTGATCAAGTCCTCCTATTCACAACAACTCTACGCGAACACCGGCGAACAGCGGGAACTGTGGTTCATCGAAGGAGCGGACCATAGCAACATGGCAGAGGTGGGAGGAGCGGAGTATTATCGCCGGATACTGGGGTTCTTTGATAAGGCTCTTGGAACTCCATGACAGGAACAGGTGCTACCGATGAAGGGTCGGACTGTCCAATGCAAGGAGACCATCCAATCCCTCACGGGAGATAGCTGTTCTGAACTGGAGGCTGAGGACGGGTAAAGAAACTAGTGAGAGCACGGACGAGTGAAGGGATTGAGATGCCTGCCAGTTGTTGCTTCCCGAATTTTCCGAGATAATCCTCAAGAGCCGCAACGAGCCCCACATCGCCCTTTTGCCGCTCACTCATCAAGTATTTGTGTTCCATGATCTCCACATAAAGAGTTGAGGCGGTTTTGTCGGGGAAAAGCGTCCCCATCCCATGACCTGTGAGAATCCGGCAAACGGGCTTGAACACTTCATTGTACCAGTCATGAGCCGACTCAACGAGAGGCACTTCCTTCCCCCCCTTCTCACTGAGGTACCACTTGTGTTCATTGATGTGTTTGAGGAGAAGCGTGCCGTATCCCTTTACGTCCACCATCCCAAGCATCCTGTCAACATCGATCCGCGTAACGAGCTCAAACGAGCGCATTTCCTGCCCCAGCGCAAATCGTTCATTGTAATGCGTCAGGATGTAATCGCTGTCCTCCCGTGTCATCATCGGGTCGCGCACAATCCCGCTTGCCTTCAGGTCGGCTTCAGTCCAGAGCATGGATTCCAGAAAGAATTCAATTTCCGAAAGCCTCATTCGATCGGAAATCGACGGATGAATCTCAACAGTTTCCGCGTCGGCAAGGATGGCCGCAAGTTTGGTTCGGGATCCCATTTCGGGAATGCGTTCGGTCGTGAACCTCACCAGCATGTTTGCCAGTGAAGCATCCCCCCAATACACTCCCGCGCTGTGAAGACTGATGAAGAGATGAATGACCGCATCCCAGATACGTTGGCGGCTCTTTAGCGTAAATGAGCGTCTGAACAGGTGCGAGTCCGGAATCACCTTCTCCATCACTTCTGTGATCAGATATGCCGTTGAGTTTTGATCAATCTGTTCACCAATCGGAGTCTCAACGCGGAGAGTTCCGTCATCGCGCTCCACAACGCCGACAGGGTGCAGCGTTGGAATCTCGAGCTCTTTCAGGTGATGATAGTTTGCAAGCTCCTTCAGGGCACTCTCGGCCGTTGTCTCTTTGATCGCGAATGAATGGCCGTTGGATTCGACAAAGCGGACAATGTGGCGGGAGAGACCGCTCTTCACCGGCACGAACCTGACCTTGTGGCGATTCCAGTCTTCGAGTCGGTGATCCCAGGGGAGGTTTGCGAGGAAGGCGAGGTATCCCTCAGGAATGGAGAGTCGGATCTGGTTGGGTTGCATTCCAGTGACTTTCATTCGAAGTCCATCCGTCAACACCACTCGTCGTTGGACAATCCTTCGTGCGAACAATTGTCTATGGTCGTGTGTGGCCGCTATCCCTTGTCTTCCCTTCATGCTTTAGCTCAAACGCCCTCACCACCACATAGGCTATCAGGGCGAATACGAAAAACACCAGGAGCATCCAGGCGATGCTCTGCAGAGTCTCCAGGAGCGTGCGGTAAATCTCGAGCATCCATCGTTCGGTGGTGAGGATCAGCGGCTCAACATCTTTTCCTTGCGGACTGATGTACTTTTCAAGGTCCCAAATCCTCACACCTCCCGAAATTCCAACGACATAGATCGCAAACCGGAGATATTTCTGCCAGGCAGGACTGAGCTCAACCGAGACAATCCGGTTAAGAATGGTCGCGACGGGTTTGTCGAAAAGCCGCACAACCAGGAACGAAACCGCGCCGGCAATCGCGAGGGTAGCAATCATCAGGGTAAAAAACATCGGTCCTCCTTCAGCAAGAATTCAAGTACCACCAACGCTCTCCGCCCTTCTCAGTCCGACAACGCATTCAATGTGCTCTGTATGTGGAAACATATCCACCGGCTGAACCTCACGAATGGTGTAGCTTCCGTCTTCACACAGTAACTTCAGGTCCCGCGCCTGTGTGGCCGGATTGCAGCTGACGTAGACTATGCGATCCGGAGCGATCTCCAGCATTCTCTGGATCACCTTTCCATGCGTCCCGCTTCGCGGCGGATCCAGAATGATGACCGACGGCAGTCCATGGCGGGCCATCCATCCCTGATCATGAGTGAGCTTCTCTTTGAGGTCTCCTGTTTCGAAAAAGCAATTCGAGACGTGGTTCAGGTCCGCGTTTCTCCTGGCATCAAGCACCGAGGCCTCTACAGACTCCACCCCGATGACCGTGCGAACCCGGTCTGCAAGGAACAGGGCAATCGTGCCGGTCCCTGTGTACAGATCATAGACAACGTCATCCGTGTTCAGGTCCGCCATCCGGACCGCGGCCTCATACAACCGTTCCGCCTGCGCAGTGTTCGTCTGAAAAAAGGAATTCGCCGAGACATGGAAGACTCTGTCTCCAAGCTTTTCCGTAATGTAGCCAGGACCGTGATACACACGCTCGTACTCACCGACTGCAACCTGTGACTTCCTTGTTGTGATGTTATTCAGAACGGTACTGATCTCCGGGCAAGCCGCGAGAAGCGTTTCCGTGAAAGATCGCATGAACTCAGGTCGATCCTCCGAGGTGACAAGGTTCACCATGACGTCACCTGTCCGCTTCCCGTCCCGGATCACCAGGTTGCGAAGAAATCCGGTATGGGTCACTGTGGAGTAGAACGTCAAACCCTGATCGATTGCAATCCGGCGGACGACGTCAAGGATCCGGTTGCTGAGGGGTGACTGGAGAAAGCATTCCGTGAGATCGAGAACCTTTGAGAAGAGGGCAGCCGGGTGTAGACCAAGAGCAAGAGAATGTCCATTTTCCGTCCGTGCTCCCCTGAATTTCTCTCGTTCAACCCATTTCGGGCCGAACGAGAATTCC
>DAIPLH010000010.1:5071-12563 GCA_036769325.1 Bacteroidota bacterium | reverse complement strand
GAGGCGGCCGGCAGCGTCCGTGCCAAAGGAGAATTCCATCTTGTTCCGGTAGAAATACTGCTCACCGGATCCAATGACGTCACGAACGACGAGATCACGGAATCCGCCGATGCGTTCGAGAGCGTCGATTACCTGGCGTCGCTTGAAGTCAAGCTGCGCAGCATACGTGGCCTGCTGCCATTTGCAGCCGCCGCAGGTCCCGAAGTGCGAACACCGGGGGGCCATCCGTAACTCAGACTTCTGCAACAGCTCAATGACTTCGGTTTCAACAAAGTTCGATTTGACTTTCCTCACGCGGACCCTTGCAGTGTCACCCGGGACTGCCCCCGGGACAAAGACCACGAGGCCATCGACCCGTGCGATCGACTTTCCGCCGGCTGCAAAGTCTGCGATCCGGACTACTGCTACATCGTCACGCTTCATCGATCGCCCCCGGCTTCTTTTGCATTCTCCAACTCTCTTGTGAGGTCATTCCAGCGGTAGTATGCCTGCGTCAACTCCTTTTCGATTTCCTTGTACTCGCCGGTGACATCTCTGACCAGGTCCCCGTGCTTGTAGAATTCCGGATCGGCCATCGTTGCCTCGATTTCTCGTTTCCTCTTCTCCTTCTCTCCGATGAGTTTCTCTATTTTCTCCAGCTTCATCTTGAGAGGCTTCGTCTTTTCATATCGCGCCTGTCTTTCCTCTGCTTCACGGCGCTTGCGTTCCTTTTCTGAAAGCTGAGGCCCGTCGTTGCTTTGGCCAGAGGGTTGAGGGCCAGCACCGGATTCAGCCCTCTCAAGATACTCGCTGACATTCCCGGGGAATGTTCTGATCAGGCCCTGGCGAAACTCCACAACCTTTGTCACAAGGGGATCCAGAAAATCACGATCATGGGAAACGACGACAATGCTCCCTTCATAATCAAGGAGCGCGTCCATCAGCACAGCCTTGGAACGCATGTCAAGATGATTTGTCGGCTCATCAAGGACAATGAGGTTGCTCGGCTGGAGGAGCATCTTTGCAAGAGCGAGGCGGCTCTTTTCTCCGCCTGAAAGAACAGAGACTGACTTGAACACGTCGTCTCCCTTGAAGAGAAAACTCCCGAGCAGTGTTCTCAACCGCTTCCTGATCTCTCCGGTTGCCACCTCGTCGAGAGTCTGCAGGACTTCCTTTCGCGGATCGAGCTCTTCCGCCTGGTGCTGGGCAAAGTAACCGATCGCGACGTTGTGTCCTATCCGTCGTTCACCTCCATCAAATGGCTCAACGCCGGCGATGATCCTGGAAAGGGTTGACTTCCCGGCTCCGTTCACGCCAACAAACGCGATCTTATCCCCGCGGTCGATATCAAAGTCTACCCCTTCGAACACGGTCAATCCATCGTACGCCTTCCGGATGCCTCGCAACTCCATCACCGACCGGCCGCTGGCCGGAGCCGGTGGAAACGAGAAATGAATCCCTCCCTCCTCATCTTCAAGTTCGATCAGGTCGAGCTTTTCAAGCGCCTTGAGGCGGCTCTGCACCTGTCTTGCTTTTGTCGCCTTGTACCTGAAGCGGTCAATAAACAAACGGGTCTGCTTGATCTTCTTCTGCTGGTTCTGAAATGCTGCGAGCTGTTGTCCCCTCCTCTCAGCCTTGGCCCGGAGATAGAACGTGAAATTCCCAGCGTATTCAGTCAGGTCGCCGAGGCTCAGTTCATACGTCCGTGATGTCATCGTGTCGAGGAAGCGACTGTCGTGAGAGACGATCATCACAGCACCATCATACGAGCGAAGGTATTCTTCCAGCCAGCCGAGTGAATCGAGGTCCAGGTGGTTGGTCGGCTCATCGAGCAGCAGGAGCGACGGCTGCTGAAGCAGCAGCTTCGCAAGAGCGATGCGCATCTGCCATCCGCCACTGAATTCATCCGTTTCCCGCTCAAAATCACCCTGCGAGAACCCCAATCCGGTCAGCACCTTCTCGATGATAGACTTCATGCGGAACGCGCCGGCATCTTCAAAGCGATGCTGCAGCTCCCCATACAGGGTCAGTAATTCCTGAAACTCTTCCGAGCTATGGTCGGTTTCTTCTTCCATCCGTTGGTGGACATCGGCAAGGTCCTGTTGAATCCGGACAATATTCCCAAAGACGGATTCCGCTTCGGCATAGAGAGTCCTGCCGCTTGCGAACATTCCCTCCTGGGGAAGATAGCCGACGGTTACAAACTTTGCCTTCGCAATCTGCCCCTTGTCCGGCAGCTGTTCGCCAAGGAGAAGTTTGAGGAGAGTTGACTTTCCGGCACCATTGGAACCGACAAGGCCAATTCTATCGCGCGGACCAATCCGGAAGGAGATCTCTCCAAAAAGAATCCTGCTCCCGTATTGCAGGGAGATGTCTGACGCTGAAATCATGGATAAAAGATATGAAAAACTTTCCGAAGCAGAAATTTTCTCAGCAGATAGGGAAACCGGTGCGTGGGGGGTCTGCTACTTCAAATAATACTTCAACGGATTCGGATCGACGCGGCATTCCTCTGCGATCCGCAACCGATCAATCGTTCCCTCATCACGAAGGCGGTAGAGGTGCGGGACAACTTTGTCGCGGAGTTCGATGGGGGTCATGGGGTTAATGTAGATACTGGTTCCCCCTTCAAAACCCGCCGGAACATTGATCCGCAACTTGATCAGGACGTGCCACGGCATCTTGTAGACAGCATCGATTGGCGTGTAATACCATTCTTCATTACAGGAGATCTGATTATCCATCGCTGCGTGAATGGCATGTACAAGATTACTGAATCCACGGATCTCATCGTCGGTATGTTCGAACGGGCGCCCTGACTGTGCCCTCGAATACACTTCAATGGTTGGATACCGGTGTCCTATTCCTGCGAATGCAATCGCATGGTCATTCTCGGCGAAGACGAGGTTATGGTGCAGGGCAAAGTTCGCACCGTATTCGTTGAACACATTCCTGTCATCACGCAGCATCCGGATCTGGTTCTCAATGGACGACCCCCACTCGTCAAGGGCAACGAGCTGTTTGTGCAGATGGTCGAACGAGGCACCTGCGGGTCTCAGCCAGTTCTGGAAAACGCTGACATACCGGACATACCGGTTGGTCTGGACAATATCCTGGAGCGCCTCAACCGTGAATTTGAAATATTGAAAGTGCTCTTCGAGTGACATATCGCCCGATGCAAAGAGATCACTCTCCAGCTCCGCGCCTTCCCGGTAATGTCTGCGCGCAATAATCAGCTCATGTCCACCGCCAAAAAAAGCATCCGCCATTGCAAGCCTGTCCGGCATTGGAATCTTGTCGACCTGCTCTTCAGTCTTCCCTTCCTGCAGGGCCTTGTACAGGATGATGTCATTGATGTGTTTGAACCCGACGGGGTTTGCCATGTACTCGTCGCGCCATTTCAGCCGTTCGGGCGGGACCTTGAAGGCGTAGTTCTTCTTCCAGTAGTCAAGGGTCACTATTTCGAACATGTTGCCGACGCGACGAAATTCTGCAACGGTTTCAGAGTACTTGTCCGGCGCCAGCGTGAAGATCTTCTCCCATCGGTCGTTCCGCAGGATGATGCGGGCTTTTTCAGGCGGCGTTTCGAAATAGCGGGGAGGGCAAAAGCTGCAATAACTCTCAGGGGACTGCACCGCCAGCGCCGGAACATCCTCCGGCTTTCCATTTCCGAGCGGTTTGTTCCTTCTGCCCGGGACGGCCCACACTTCGTTCCCGGTAAACGGGTTTACCTGCTTCACCGTCCCGTCGGGCATGATGTTATAGAACATCGTTGATCGCATGCAACCTCATTCCTGGTGGAACAAACGGCGAACCCGGCTCAATGGCGTGTCGCATCCTCGAGCAGGGCATCGACCCTGGAAACACTTCCCGCTTCGGCATAGAACCGGATGAGCGGCTCCGTCCCTGACGCGCGCACCAGAACCCATCCCTGCTCGACAAAAAGCTTGAACCCATCAATGTCCTTCCTGCCGGTCACACGATACCCCGCGATCTCCTTCACACCCTTCTGAAATCTTTTCATGATCGCGTCCTTCGCTTTTTCGGTTACATGCAGATCAACCCGCTTGAACTCATGATGGCCAAATTCATCCATGAGTTCCTGAACAAGCGCCCCCAGGGTCTTCCCTCTGGCCGCCATCATCTCGCACAGCATGAGACCGAGGTAAATGCCATCCCGTTCGGGCAAATGCGCTTTTGTCCCGAGGCCGCCGCTTTCCTCGCCGCCGATGATAATCTCCCGTTCGGTCATGAGACGGCACACATGCTTGAACCCCACGGGAGTCTCATGCATGGTCAGACCATACTTCGCGCACTGCTTGTCGACCATATCCGTCACTGAGATGGTCTTCACGACCTCGCCGGTCATTCCTTTTTGCTCAACAAAGTACTTCAGGAGGAGGCAGAAGATCCGGTGCGAATCAACGAAATTCCCATTCTCGTCAACAGCACCAATCCTGTCGGCATCACCATCAGTGGCGATCCCGATCTGATACCCTTCGTTTTTCACCCAATGCATTAACTGTGTGAGATTTTGCGCGATGGGCTCAGGGTTTGTCCCTCCGAACGACGGGTTATAGATTTCATGGATGCTCCGGACTCCCGGGAGTACAGAGTCAAGCACCCCCTGCCCTGCTCCGTACATGACGTCGTACAGGATCCTGACTCCTGATTTCTTGATCAGCGCAAAGTCGATCTTTTTTGCCAGGTCATCCAGATAGCGCTGCTTCATGCTGATGTGCTGGATCTTCCCCTTCTCAACAAGCTGGTCGAACGTCAGCTTCCCCCGGGGAATGGTCTTCAACTTCATCACTCCGCTCAGTTCCTTCTCCACTGCAGCGATCATTTCCGGGTGGGCAGGTCCGCCAAAATCTCCTTTGATCTTGAACCCGTTATACCGCGGGGGGTTGTGACTCGCAGTGATGACGATTCCACCGGCCGCGTTATCTTCCTTCGTGAGCAAAGAAACCATCGGTGTAGTGACAATGCTGTTTGCCAGCTTTACCTTGATTCCTGCGTTTGCAATGACCTCGGCAGTTTTCTCGGCAAATTCCTTCGACATGAAACGCGCGTCGTAGCCAATGACCAGCCCGTTGCGGATCTTCTTGTGCTTTGCATAATAGCGCGCAGTCGCGAGCGAGACCTTTTCCAGATTGGCGAATGTGAAATCGTCCCCAATAACGGCCCGCCAGCCGTCGGTACCAAACTTGATGACCTGAGCCATGAACTCTCGTGTTCCTTTCTTAGGAAGCCCTCTTACCAAAAAGAGCCGGCCCAGGGAAAATGGCGTCCGCGCCGAGCTCCTGTTCAATCCTCAACAGCTGATTGTATTTCGCAACCCTGTCCGATCTGCTTGCCGAGCCGGTCTTGATCTGGCCGGCGTTCGTTGCAACAGCAATATCGGCAATGGTCGCATCTTCCGTTTCCCCCGACCTGTGGCTGACGATCGAGGTGTACCCGGCTTTCTTCGCCATCTCGATCGCATCCAGCGTCTCCGTCAATGTACCGATCTGGTTCACCTTGACGAGGATCGAGTTGGCAACGCCCAAATCGATGCCTCTCTGCAAAAACGAAGTGTTCGTCACAAACAAATCATCACCCACGAGCTGGGTTGTCTTCCCCAGAGAATCGGTCAACAGCTTCCATCCCTCCCAGTCGTTCTCCGCCATCCCATCCTCGATGGATACGATCGGATATTGACGTACCCAGTTTTCGTAGAACCGAACCATCTCATCTGCAGTTCGGGAGGATTTGTCAGACTTATAGAAAACATACTTGCCGTCCTGCATCATTTCACTGGAAGCAACGTCGAGAGCAAGGAAGACCTCCTTGCCGGGCGTATATCCTGCCTTCCCGGCTGCCTCCAGGATCACCTCAATCGCCTCATCATTCGACTTCAGGTTTGGCGCAAAGCCACCTTCGTCGCCGACAGCAGTATTGTATCCCTTTTTCTGAAGAACGCTTTTCAGCGCATGAAAGATTTCGGTCCCCATTCTGAGCGACTCCGCAAAACTTGGGGCCTGGGCTGGAACAACCATGAACTCCTGCATGTCCACGTTGTTATCCGCATGCCTGCCGCCATTCAGAATGTTCATCATCGGGACAGGCAGGGTCTTTGCATTGCTCCCACCGATATACCGATAAAGAGGAAGTCGCAGCGATTGTGCCGCCGCTTTTGCAACAGCGAGTGAGACGCCAAGAATGGCATTTGCGCCAAGTTTCGACTTGTTCGGCGTCCCGTCAAGGTCGATCATGGCTCCATCGATTGCGGCCTGTTCTGTTGCTTCAAAACCGGTAATCTCCTCGGCGATGGCTTCATTCACATGTTCCACCGCATTCAGGACACCCTTGCCACCGTAGCGCTGTTTGTCCCCATCGCGCAGTTCGACCGCCTCATGTTCTCCGGTCGATGCACCGCTCGGAACAGCAGCGCGGCCCACGATGCCATTTTCGAGTTTGACATCAACCTCGAGCGTTGGGTTTCCACGTGAATCAAGGATTTCGCGTCCGATGATATCGGTGATGATATTGCCCAATTTCAGCCTCCGATAGATCAAAAGTACAGCAAAGCGTCGGAAAAATTCGTCAAAAACGAGGAGAAATGCAATTAGCAGTCAATAGTCAGTAGTCTGTAGTCCCTGCGTAAAGAGAAAGATTGAACCGCCATGACGCCAAAAACGCCAAGTGAAGAGCAACCCACTTCAAAAATCTCAAATCGTTATTCATTTAGTCGCCATTCACTCAGAACAATCGCTCTGTACAGGGCCAACTCACACCAATAACCGGAACTCGATAGTCCAAAGGTCCCGGTCGCGTTCCCCGCTCTGCGACTCCCTTGTGCTCTCCTATTTCCGCGTTTCGCGTTTCGCGTTTCGCGTTGTCGTCAGCCCCTTCCTGATCGCCTCAAACACCTCCTCGACACCGAGCAACTTCATGCACTCCATGTAACCGTCTCCTTCCCGGTTGCACACATCGAGATGACAGGGGTGGCACGGGACATCCTTTCGCAGCGCTGTGTGTCCATCCGATTCCCGATATGGAAACCAGATATCCTCCTGACCTGGGCCGAACAATCCGATTGTCGGAATACCGAGAGCGGCCGCAATGTGCATTGGGCCGGCATCATTTGAGGCATAGGCGTTGAAATGTGAGATCACTGCTGCGAGCTGTCGGAGCGGGAGAGCCGGGAGAACCTTCACACCTGCAAATGAGCTCCTGACGACTTCGTGCAGTGTTTCCTCGTCCTTTGGGCCTGCAGTCATCACGACCTGGCATCCGAGACGTGCACGAACCAGCTCGGCTAGCTCGGCAAAGCGGCCAGGAAGCCATTTCTTTGCAGGCCACGTCGCACCGGGGTGCAGACCGATAATCGGCTTTGTGAGGTCGAGCGGACTTGTTTCATGATCAAGCCATTCGAGGAATATCCTGGCTTCCCGCCGTTCGTCGTCGGTGAGGAACAACTCGGTCCTGTCGGACGATGGCTCAACACCCGCTGCCCTTAGATACTGGTTGT
>DAIPLH010000010.1:0-5061 GCA_036769325.1 Bacteroidota bacterium | reverse complement strand
CTTTTTTGGTCGTCCATCGTCCTTCACCTGGATCGTATAGAGATTCCCCCGACCCTTCCGGTCCGGCCCGACCCGCGTCTTCGCTCCGCTCAGAAACGTCAGCAATGCGCTCCTTGGATTTCCAAAGAAATCGATCGCAAGATCGAACTTTGCCTTGCGGAGTTTCAGTATGACCCCGGGCTGCTCAAGAAAAACCGGTCGGGAGAAATCAAACGGAATGATCCCATCCAGGCACGGATTGTTTTCGAGCAGAGACACTGCTTGCTTTTCCCCCATGTACGTGATGGTGGCATCAGGAAACGCCGTTCGCACCGAGCGGATTGCCGGGGTCGTCAGAACAACATCCCCGATAAATTTCATGCGCGTGAGGAGGATACGGCGATATGGCTTCCCGTTCATTGTCCCCCTCCGACCGAAGGTAACAGAGCGTCTGGCATCCCATTCTGGTCGAACCACTCACAACGTTCGGCCCGGTCTTTCATTTCATCCACAAGGGCAGGAGAATCGTCGGTTGCAAGCGCGCCCACGTACGAATCACGGGCCTCCCGGAATCTCCTCAGCCGAAACAGGGAATCTCCCCGTGCAATCCTCCTTCGGGATTCGAATCTGATATCAATCGCCAGAATGTTCGCCTCATCGAGGTTTCTGACAGCATCTTCATACTTTCCTCTCCGGAGCATGAGCTTCCCGCGCAGGTACAACCCGAGCGGATGACCGGGATGTGAAGCAAGAATGGAATCCAGGATAGAGACTCGCAGCGAATCGGGCTGGTCCGAAAGAAGAAAGGAACGAAACGACGTCGAAAGAGAATCACGTGATGCATGAATGCGAATGAGCGCTGACTCGCTGGTTGTTCGATTGAGATTTGCCCTCAACAATCGCTCATACGACTCTCTTGCCTCTTTTGTCCTTTCTTCCATCCAGAGTGCGTCACCAATCGGAAGGTACAAGGGGAGAAGTCGTCCGGGAGATTCCAGCCTGTTGATCGAATCGCGCACGGAGAGAATGGGTGAGGTTTGACCCAGACGCAGGTGGCTCGCGACCAATCCGCCGAGTGCCTCGACGCTCCTGGTTTCACCGTAGACCTCGTCGTAGAGTCCTGCAGCCGCAGAATAGGAATGTTTTCTGAATTCGCGGCGCGCGGCCGATAGCTTCCTCGCACTGACCCTGACACATGTTTTTGTGAAAAAAGGTGCGGGCTGGAAGTATACGCCGACAACCTCACTCATTCCTTCATCGAGCGGGATTCCGGCAAGCATCTCTTTCCAATCGGCAAGAAGAGCCGTAAGCGGTTTTCCGAAGATTGCTTCATAGTCCCCGGACGAATACAGCGCCGTCAACTGCGTTGCACCATAGCGGTCCAGAAGGAAGCGACAAAATGACCCTGCAAGAACGTAGCTCACCGAGGATGATTGCTGCGTGAAACCAAATGATTGCATGACCGGCTCCATCTCCGGCGCGAGCCCTGATCGTATCATCGCCGAAGAGTATTCATGGAGTGTGCGGTCTCCCCAGTTCCATTCGATCGCCATCGCCAGGCCTTCCGTGAGGCCAGGATGAAGGCTTGCGTGAAGAAACGGAAGTCCAAAGGGTGCAGCCGCAAGATGCACGAGTTCATGCTTGAGTACATCGCCGACGGCGTCGGCGTGCAGATGGATTTCGCCATTCCAGGGCTTTGCGATGCTCGTCGCGCCTGCCCCAATATACCTCCGCTTGAGGTCGGTATCCGGGTAGATATAGGACTCGATCTTCCCCTTGAACGGGTGATCGAGGGCACTGCCAATCTGCATGAGCCGGAACTCATGCTCGGCGCCCAGCCAGAGAATTTCCTCCCGGGTATACGTCGACTCAGCATAAAACAATGTAAAATTTTGAGTCGCGAACGAAGAGCCCAGCTCTGACCGGATAAATGAGGAAGGGGATTCAAACCCCAGAGTGGTTCTGAAATGAAAAACCGCAAAGAGGAGCAGAAACACAGCCAGAGAGGTCAGCCTGTTCCCGGGGGCTGCAAGTGATCGGAGAAGATCGATGCCTTTCTCCCATGTACTTCTCCCGACAGACCCGGAATCAAGAATGAGCAAGGCCGTGCGGTACAACAGATAAGAAAGGATCAGGGTAAGGCAGCGAAAGATGACGAGGGTTCCGGAGATTTCAAGCAGCTCATCGTACGTCAGCCCCGGGAAAAAACCATAGAAGAAGTTGTATGAATAGATTGCAGGGGTGAAGTAGCCGACGGCGACCCCATAGAGCAGCGACGCTGTGACCATCAACAGGAAGATGGTTTTCGGATGACGATAATGCGCTGCACAAAAGAATGCAAGGGCGGTAGAGAAACAAATGCTGACAACCGGAAGAAGGAGAAAAAAAGCCAATCCTTCGGCGAAGGAACAATTGCGAACAAACAGCGCATTCGCAAGCATGATGAGCACGGGGATTGACAGCAGTGCAAGGTTCCAAAAAACCTGCCGCGCAAATTCAGCGCTGACTTCCCTGCCTTTGGCCAGGTTGTTCTGATGCAACCAACGGTGGAGAGATCCGGCAGTTCGTAGACCACTTATCAGCGAACCGGAAAGTGCAACGACAAGCGAGAACTCGAAACCGAGGTAATTGAGGAGCGGAATTTGGGTACAGGCGAGAGAAATCCCCAGATAGGCCGTTATCGGGTAGAGGACTCCCGCAGTAGACGAATGGTTGCTCATGAAGCTGGATGCACCTGACCGATACTAGTGCCCCTCCAACCAAATACTTCTACAATAAAGGGGCACAGTGCTCGATCCAACATACACCTACGGTCATGTCAAGTCTAATCATTTTGTTGGATCGGCATTAGAACTCATCCCCGCTGACGCGGTGAATGTCTGCCCCCAGGTTCCCGAATTTTGTTTCGATGGATTCATATCCACGGTCAAGGTGATAGACACGCAGGACTTCCGTCGTCCCCTCTGCAACGAGTCCTGCAAGAATCAAGGAAGCCGATGCGCGCAGATCGGTTGACATGACCATCGTCCCGGTCAGCGATTTCACACCGGTGACAAACGCCGAGTTGTTCTTGGTGCGGATATCCGCACCCAGCCTCACCAGTTCCGGCACATGTTTAAAACGGTCAAGATAGATCGTGTCGGTTACGACAGAGCTCCCCTTTGCCACCGACATGAGGGCAATCCATTGAGCCTGCACGTCTGTCGGAAAGCCAGGATAGATGGCTGTAGTAACGTCAACCGGGGTGAGCGAGTCGGGTGCTTCCAGCGTCAATCCGTTCTGCGAGACTGTTACAGCGCACCCTGCGTCCTGCAACTTTGCCGTGACAGCCGCAAGGTGTTCGGGGATGACATTGTCCAGTGTTATCTTACCTCCGGTGATCGCCGCTGCCACAAGGAAAGTAGCTGCTTCAATTCTGTCGGGTATGGTTTGGGTATCCGCAGGGTGAAGGTCGTCCACGCCCTCGATCTCAAGTTTGTTGGTCCCGATTCCGTTGATCCGCGCGCCCATGGAACTCAACAACTCAGCCAGGGCTGTAATCTCCGGTTCGATGGCGGCATTCTCGATAAACGTTGTCCCCTTTGCAAGCACGGCAGCAAGCAGCGTATTTCCTGTCGCTCCGACGCTCGATATGTCAAAACGTATTCTTGCCCCCTGTAATCTTGCAGCGCTGGCAACGATATAACCGCGCTTCATTTCGATTTTTGCGCCAAGCTTGCGGAGGGCCTCAAGGTGAAGATCCACAGGGCGGGGTCCCCAGGCACACCCCCCCGGGAGCGAGACCTTTGCGCGGCCGTGCCTCGCGACGAGAGGTCCAAGAACATAGATGGACGCCCGCATCTTCTTTACATGCGCATAGGGAGCTTCCTGGCTGGTGATCCTGGATGAATCGAGGACGAGCGTATCGCCGGTCATGCTCGTCACAACACCCATGGACTTCAGCAGACTCGACATCGTCGTCACGTCCCGGAGTTTCGGGGTGTTTGAAAACCGGTAGGTACCGCCCGCAAGGAGGGTGGCTGGCATGATCGCGAGGGATGCGTTCTTCGCGCCGCTTATCGCTACGCGGCCATGGAGTTTATTTCCACCATTGATGATAAACTTATCCATGTGCGCGTGCGGGGGTCATTCCTTGGCTAATTTGTCCAAAAAGCGATGGAAAGTCAAACAACCGATATGACAACGTGCGATGCAACCTTGCACCCATCGCGATGCGTTGATATATTCCATCATGAAACGGAACGCACTGATCGTCGTCATTGCAGCATTGTGGACAACCCTCGCCGCGGCACAGGGTGAATACATTGATGATCTCGGACGAAGCATCGTTCTTCAATCGCCCGCGCAACGCATTGTTTCGCTGGCTCCGAGCATCACTGAAACATTGTTTGCAGTCGGGGCAGGAGGTCAGGTCGTCGGCGTAACGGATTACTGCGACTATCCACCCGAGGCGCGGGACAAGCAGAGTATCGGCGGCATGATCGGACCCAGCGTGGAGATGATCATAAGCCTGGAGCCCGACCTGATCATCGTGACTCCGGAAGGGAATGCACAGGAATCATTCCGACAGATCAGGGATATCGGCGTTCCGGTGTTTGTGACAAATCCCAGGAGTCTTGAAGGGATCTACAAGTCGATTCACGATCTCGGCCAGCTGGCCGGGAGAACAGATGAGGCCGCTGCCGTCATATCAACAATGAGGGCGGCCGAGGATTCCCTGAAGCTCATGACCGGGGTCAAAGTCTCTATCCTGCTCATCATATCAGTTCAACCATTGATTGTCGCCGGAACCGGGACCTTTCTTGCGGAGATGATTGAGCTTGGGGGAGGCGAGAACGTTGCCGCGAAGTCCGGTCTGAGTTATCCGACGTTCAGTCGTGAACAGGTCGTGGCTTCCGACCCCGCAGTGATCATCCTGACAGCAGATATCCCCGGGAAGCGGGAAGTCCTTTCACTCTATCCCGAATGGCAACAGGTAGCAGCATTCAGGACCGGTCGCGTTCACGAAATGGACCCGAATCTGGCCTCAAGACCGGGGCCGTCGTGCGCTGCCCGGCCAGGGCCGCAGTAAGGCCGAACCCG
>DAIPLH010000239.1:0-5228 GCA_036769325.1 Bacteroidota bacterium | reverse complement strand
CTGATCGTCCGGAGGGTCTTCGTTCCAGTCCCCGTATGAGTGCGAGTCGTCCGACTGATAGCGGAGGTAGTACTCACCCTTCTCGAGCATGATTGTCGTGTTCACCATCCGGTTTTTTCTTGCGCCCCCTGCGGGAAAGGTCATCCCATATGTCATTTCCCAAACTGTGACACCTTTCGCCGCACTCTCAATCCACCCAAAGTCGTACATCGACCTCTTCTGTCCCTCTCCAATTGCATAGACCCTCACACGCGTCGGGCGATCGATTGTGAATTTTTTTTGTTCGTCTGCGTTGTTGCGGGCCGTGACGATCTGTTCGATCATTCCTTCGTGGCGCTCATCCTTGTATGGAGCAACAATGGACTTTTTTGGATTTTCGCCGGCCAGCATCACTGTAACGCCATAATGATCCTCATCGTATGGAGCCGCAGCGTTCCATTCACCGTACGAATGCGAATCATCAGTCGTGTAGGTCACCAGATAAGACCCGGCCGGAAGGTTGATTACTTCATCCACAACCACGTTTTTCGAATCACCTCCCGCCTGACGGGAATGATCAACGTCCATCACCCAGACTTTCTCCCTCGTCCGGGAATCCGTGATAAAAGCGTAATCGGCCAACTGTCGCCTTGAGTGGCCCCTTTCTCCGAAGGCATAAACCCGGAGCCGTGCAGGTTCCTTCAGGGTGAACCCTTCCTGCCTGTGTTCTTCATCGCCAACGCCGACGATTGTGACAATCGCATTGGCGAGTTCTTCGTATTTGTACAGCTCTATGTTCTGCGTCTCCTCAGAAGAGTTCGTTGAAACTGTAATCCCCCAGTTCAACGGATCAAATGGCGGAAAAGAATTCCAGTCTTCGGTGGAATGGCTGTCATCGGTAATATAGTAGAGGACGTATTTCCCCTTTTTGAGACGGAGCGAACCTGTAAACATTCTGTTCTTGTCCGCCCCACCGGCGTGGCTGGTGTTCCGCGTGGCCATCTCCCAAACAGGTGTTCTGGTATCGGCTTCAAGGATCCATCCGAAGTCAACCGGTTCACCTTCCTTCTGCTGCTCGCCGAGTGCATAGATATTAACCGACACCGGATTTGTAACTGTAATTCCCTGGCGAATAAACGCACGGTCCCCGAGTCCGGAGGCTGCGAACACGACGTTCTTCTGTTTCAGTGGTGCGGAGAATGTTTCCACCGAAGACAGATCCTGGTCGTCAACGTACACGTCAACTCCCCATGCTTTCGCCCGTTCCTCCCAAATGTCCGGTATGTCATCATTCCACCATCCCTTGAGATACCATGGGTCATCTTCTCCTTCCCCCTCAAACAGCTTTTCTCTCCGGTGATCAATGTTCAGGATGATATGTGACTTCCACGTTCTGTATGAAAAAATCGGAACAGAAAAGTACACTTCATACTCACCCTGTCGGAGGCTGACTCGTTCATCGCAGGTGATATTCTCATCATCTGCCTTCCTCGTGTTCCCGGCATCCATCTCCCATACAACGGCTCTGGTCTTTGCGTTGATCACCCATGCCGCGGCGAAGATGCCATCTTCACCGAGCATCCACCCTGAATCACCTCCGGCTCCAAGCGCGTTCAGCCGTATCTTTACCGACTTAGCAACCTTCAATCCAATTGTCTTGAGCTCTTCGGAACGGAAATCGCGGAGAGATGCGACTTTCTTCTCCCCGGCATGAAGTGAACCTGCAAGAAGAATCGTGAGAAAAAGAGAAATGTGCTTCAAAGAGAACTCCCTAGTTCGACCAGTGCGACCTACTACGCTCATGAATTCGGCTTTGTTACATGAAAGTGGTGCTGATCCCGGTTTAGTCTCCTTGATTCTTCTCATCCAGACCCATACATTCATACGGCCACGCGTCGCTTTAAAGTTCTACAAGAGGTCCTTCAGCGTAACTTCTCATCTTCCAAGCGCCCGGATTGTAGTTGTCCGGCGCAGGTGTTTTCCCCGGAGATTCAACGATGCTTTTCAGGAATCGTGTAGCAGTTATTACCGGCAGCACAGGCGAAGGAATGGGACGATCCATTGCCCTTACATTCGCAAAAGAAGGGGCCAGGGTCGTGCTTAATTACGGAACCGGGCATCCCAACAATATGTCGGCGGCTGACAAGGTTCTCGAAGAGATCCGCGCCCTTGGGGGAAAAGGATATGCGATAAAAGCCGACACCCGTGAAGAGGATGAAGTGAAAGCAATGATCAATGGCGCGATCACTCTGTACGGGCAAATTGATTTTCTCATCTGTAATTCCGGAGGAGCGTGGGAACCGAGGGATCTGACAGAGATCGACCAGGAATCCTGGCGTTCTGTTATCAAAGCAGAACTCGACGGGTTGTTCTACTCCATCAAGCTCGTTCTGCCACATATGCGAAGGGCGAGGTTTGGCCGTATTGTTGCGATCGGCATGGCAGGCGCTGAACGGCAGACCGGGCCACCGTATGATTATCACGTCGGGAAGGGAGCCCGCAACCTCCTGATGCGGGCGATTGCCGGGGACGAACTCGCTAATGGGATAACCTGTAATGTGGTGGCACCCGGCCACATCAAGCACGTGACCCTGAAGCAGGCTGTTGAGAGTGCCAAGCTCGGCGGAATCTGGAAGAGGCGTACGGCTCCCCTTCCACAGGACGTCGCTGAAATCGTGCGGTTCCTTTGCTCCGAGCAGGCTGATTGGGTAACGGGGAGCGTCATCGAAGTCGGTGGACATTCCCCGGGCGCATAGCCCTTTGCTTTTCTTTGCTGCCCTGTGTACGTTTGTTCTGAGTCTTACCATGACGTCATGGGTGATCAACTTCATAATTCTTAAATCCCTGTTCATCAATCGATATTCAATCAGTACCACCGCTTTGTCCAAGGCGGAGAGCTTTGTGAATAATGAATATTGAACAACCCCTGCCCGCCCTGTCGGTATTCAACATCGGTTGGCGGGGAATATCGATTGAGGAAGTGGGTTGTCGACCAACTTCACGTTCCCCCTGGCGTCTTGTCGCCATGGCGGTTTTCTTTTTTCCACAGCCTTCTAGAGAACAATGCGCG
This sequence comes from Bacteroidota bacterium, assembly GCA_036769325.1. GTDB lineage: Bacteria > Bacteroidota > Ignavibacteria > UBA10030 > UBA6906 > DAIPLH01. Next base: position 2,179 of record DAIPLH010000239.1, on the reverse strand, counting down.
AATATCTTGACCTTGTTGACCGTGTGCTGACCAAAGGGGCGCTCAAAAAGAACCGGACCGGGGTTGACACGATTTCCTGTTTTGCTGAGCACTACACAGTGGATCTCGAAAACGGCTACCCGCTACTGACTACGAAAAAAATAAATTTCAAGTCAATGCTGCATGAAGTGCTCTGGTATCTTTCCGGCGAAGACCACATCCGCAACCTGCAACGACATACAAAGATCTGGGATGCGTGGGCGGATACTGAAGGGAACCTCGATACCGCTTATGGACGATATTGGAGACGGTTCCCCAGTGCGCGGTGGAACAAAGAGAAAGAAGCTTACGAAGTCGAGGAAGTGGACCAGATCGGGGCAGTCATCGAGCTGCTCAGGAACGACCCAAACTCGAGGAGGATGGTTGTTACTGCATGGGAGCCCGGTAATGCCCTCAACAGCAAGCTCCCCCCCTGTCATTACACTTTTGCGTTCAACGTGCAGGGGGACAAGCTGAACTGTCACCTCACACAGCGGTCAGGCGACATTGCTCTCGGAATTCCGTTCAACCTTGCTGCCTATTCCCTTCTCACTCAAATCATTGCACAGGAAACCGGATTCCTTCCAGGATTGTTCAGTCACACCATCGTCGACGCGCACATCTACGTGAATCATATCGATGGTCTGCGTGAGCAGCTGAAGCGGACCCCGAAGCCGCTTCCCCGACTTGAAATAGCGCGGAAACCGATCGGCCAGCTTGGCTTCGACGATTTCGCAATCGTTGGCTACGAATACTACGACCCGATCAAGTTCGAGGTCGCGGTGTGAGGCTTGCTCTTATCGCGGCGCTCGCTCACAACCGCGTCATCGGGAAGGATGGGAAGCTCCCCTGGCATATCCCTGAAGACCTGAAGCGGTTCAAGCGACTGACAACCGGCCATACCGTGCTGATGGGAGGCAAGACATTCAAAGCCCTCGGCCGGCCCCTTCCCAACCGAAGGAACATCGTCCTTACCTCAGGAAATCCCGCCGGCATCGAATCCTACCGGTCAATTCCGGAAGCACTGAGTTCGCTCGCAAACGAAGATGTTGTCTTCGTCCTCGGGGGCGGACAGATCTACTCACAGCTTCTGGAAAAGGCCGCTCTGATGTATCTGACAGAAATTGAGAGAGACTACGAAGGGGATACGTTCTTCCCCGAATACAAACACCTCATCAACTCCACCTTTCGCCTTTTCAATGAAGAACAGCATGCGGGCTTTGCCTTCCGTGACTATGAGAGAATAGCGAACCGATGAAAGAAGTTGCCGTCGGCATCATAACGAAGGACAACCGTATCCTTGCCTGTCAACGCACGGAGGATGTTGCTTATGGTCTTAAGTGGGAATTCCCCGGCGGAAAAATCGAACCGGGTGAATCACCCCGCGACGCGCTTAGACGTGAGTTGAAGGAGGAACTGGACATTGAGGCAGAAATTGGAGAAGAGTTTCATCGCCAGGAGTGGGACTACTCAAACGATCAGAATGGGAAACATGCCGGCTCGGCATTTCGGGTTTTCTACTTCCTTGTTCCTTCATTTCGCGGTACAATTCTCAACCGCGCGTTCCATCAGCTTCGCTGGGTTTCCCCCGAGGAATTGTCGGACATGGATATCCTCGAAGGGAACCGTGAAACGGTGAACCTCCTCATCGCCGATGCAGAGAGAAAAAGCGTCTGACCTCCATCGCACCCTCTTGCAGTGGTACCGTCGGGAAGGCCGGAAATTCCCCTGGCGCGCGACGCAGGACCCATATCAGGTCCTCGTCTCCGAGATCATGCTTCAGCAAACGCAGACCTCGAGAGTTCATGAAAAGTATCCCCTTTTCCTGAAGCGCTTTCCAACCATCCGGGACCTGGCACGCGCTCATCGTCGCAGCGTCGTTCTTGAATGGCGCGGAATGGGCTACAACAACAGGGCCGTCCGGCTTCACCAACTCGCAAGAGCAGTAACCACTGAGCACTCAGGGACAATTCCCGATGATGCGAAAACACTGCTCGCTCTCCCTGGAATCGGACGTTACACTGCAAATGCCCTCCTCTCATTCGCATTCCATCGGAGTGTGCCCCTGGTAGAAACGAACATCCGGCGCGTCTTCTCCCGCCTCCTGCTCCCGATCCTGCTGTCCTCCGTCGCCGCGCAGGCGCACCGAGCCGGGCGATCT
>DAIPLH010000238.1:0-5234 GCA_036769325.1 Bacteroidota bacterium | reverse complement strand
CTCGATCCGTCGTAATGAAAGACGTATGCGGAACCGGATTCGGACCCATTGTCATCGTCCCCGTAGGCTCCGATCAGTGCGTAATCGCCAGAGATGGAGACTGACCATCCAAAAAAATCAGAGCCGCCTCCATCACTGGGGAGGAGTTTGGTCTCGCGGATCTGGGCGCTCGCATGACATCCACCGATAACGATCAAGAAAGCTGCAAATGCAAATTTCTTCATGGCCAAATCCTCCTTTTAAAATCAAGCCTTGTATTGGAGTCACGCTCCTCTGAACGCTGTCGCAAGGACAGCTGATTGAAACGATTTGGATTTCCGTTCTCGCCTGAAAGTGAGATACTCGTCAATGAACAGTTGCTGCCTCGGGTTCATCGTCGCCCCATTCTCACATGGTAAGCACAAGGTTTATTTCAAAACCAGAATCTTTCTTGCTTCCTGAAAATCACTCGTCTGAAGACGGCAAAAGTACAGACCACTTGGGAGATCGTTCGCATCAAAAACAACTCCATGGTTGCCTGCCTCCATGAACGCGTTCAGGAGCACCCCCACCCGCTCTCCGAGCACATTAAACACCTCGAGGTTTACGAAGTCCCTTCTGGACATCGTAAAACTGATGGTCGTCAACGAATTGAACGGGTTAGGGAAATTTTGATGAAGCGAGGTTGTCCGAGGAAAAACGGTTGGTTCGCTGGCCACCCAGGTCGACCCACCCGTTGTTGTGCTGAGTATTATGCCGCGATTCCCAACAATCCAACCTGTTTGAGAATCCTCAAATGATACAGACTCGAGGGCCTGCTCTGTTCCGCCCCTCTGTGAACTCCAGGTTGTCCCGCCATCTGCCGTAGAGAGAATCGTACCACCATTTCCCACCGTCCATCCAGAAGACGCGTCCTGGAACCAGACAGAATTCAGATTTTCCGTGGTCCCGCTCTGCTGAAAATCCCAGGTTAGTCCGCCATCCGACGTGTGCATGATGGTACCATTGGATCCTGAAGCCCAGCCATTATTCAGATCGACAAAATGTACCGACTGCAGGAAGTTTGTCTGGCTTGCTTGTATGTTCCATGTCGATCCGGCATCTGTCGTGGCGAGAATGTTATTGCCTACAATCCATCCCGTGGACGGATTGGTGAAGTAGACGGAGGGATACCAACCAGGCGGCAAGCTGTTCGGTTCGTTCCAGGTCAATCCGCCATCCGTTGTTTGAAGGGTCGAACTGCCGACGACCCAGCCTGTATCCGGGCCCGTGAAATAGACAGCCCCGTACCACGCGTTGGTTCCGCTTGCCTGCGTAACCCAGCTTGTTCCACCATCTGTTGTCTGCAGGATGACAAACGATTCCGGAATCGTATTGCCCCCAACGGCCCATCCGGTGCTGGAATCCAGAAAGAAAATGGAATGCAATAATTCCGTCGTCCCGCTTTCCCAAGGTACCCAGGAGACACCGCCGTCAGTCGTCCTCGAGATAGTACCTCCCTCACCCGCAACCCACCCCAGGCTCGCATTGACGAAGAACGAGCTGAAGAAATCATCCATTGAACCGGTTGTCAGAAGATCCCAGTTCGAACCTCCGTCGGATGACCGGAAGACGGTACCGAAGTCCCCTACTGCCCAACCATTGAATGGGTCGGCGAAATGAACTGCATTAAGGTTCAGACTTGTTCCTCCGGGCTGTGGAATCCAGGTCAAGCCGCCATCGAGAGTATGAAGAATTGTGTCGGTTTCTCCCACTATCCAACCCACTTCCGAAGTGTTGAACCTGATGTCAGAGAGATTGCGAGTCGTCCGGCTGTCCTGAGGAATCCAATTCAGACCCCCATTGGTTGTATGGAGGATGTTTCCGCCAGTGCCAACAACCCACCCCCGGTTTGTGTCAACAAACCAAATTGAATTGAGGTCATTCGCCAACCCGCTCGTCTGTCCCGTCCAGCTGAGGCCACCATCCGTTGTTCGTACGATCGCGCCCGACCAACCAGAAGCCCACCCGGTATTGGCATCAACAAAGCAGACTGCATAGAGGGCGACTTCTCCAGTGAGGTGCGTAGTCCAACTTTCACCCCCATCGGTGGTCTTGACAACCACTCCACCCCATCCGACAGCCCACCCAATCGAAGGGTCGGTGAAATAGACCGAGTTCAGCCACTCCGTTGTTCCGCTTGCCTGGGGAGTCCATGATGAACCCCCATCAGTCGTTGATAGAATCAAGCCATAGGCCCCAACTGTCCAGCCAACGTTCTGATCTGCAAAGAAAACCGATTTCAGCGCGAAATCAGTTCCACTCTGTTGGAAAAGCCAAGTAATCCCCCGATCAATAGTCGTGATGATCGTTCCCGCTTCACCAACAGCGACCATGGTGCTCTCATCGAGCACATAAACATCCTCAAGGGTAGCTCCCAGAGGAAGTGGGTTCTGCCAGTTCCAGTTTTGGGCGAAGAGGACTCCAGGAAAGCAGACGATGGTCAGTTTCAGGAACTGAAATCGATTTGGCATAGGATACCTTCGAGTACGGTGCTGAAGGTAGTGCTGAGCGATTTGAGGTAGGAACTCAATCTTGGCCTACTGGTTGACGCGCAGCCACCCATTACGAACGAGGCTACAGTCGTGACCACCAACAAATTGATGATCAGAAAATGGGAATCGATGGACAGAAAGGGAATTCTACGGTACTGATTCATGGCTTGATTAGGCGAGGACCTTGTGACACACGGCCCGGTCCGTCCATGACGGACCGGACTTTTTCTGGCTGAGACTACGCAGTGAAATCGCTGAATCTCAATTCCCTTGCCTAGTTTTGAGGCGGACAGTGGCCTACAGAGTGTTAGCAGCATTTAGTAGCACCAGCATGTGATCTGAGTATAGCTGCGTTTTCGAATTTGTCAAATGCAACGATCTTTGTTGGCCTCCTGCATGTCCTGCCGGGCGCTAGTTAAGATACCAAATGAAGAAACTCACTTCAAAAAAGGGTATGAACCGACCGATGCCCGGCTGATAGTCACCCCTCTGCTGATTAAGAGCCCTTTCCCCTAAGGCCCCAAGGGTTCTATTTCAGTCAATGTCTCAGTTGGTCACGAAGCCCGAACTATACGTCGTCAGAGGCTTTTCCACAGGTCGCTCCGGCCGTTGACCAAGGATGTACAGTGTACTGCTTCCTGTTCCGCCATGATCACCTTGTCATGAAAAGGACATTACACATCCAACAAAGAACGCGGTCGGATCCGAGAGACACCAACAACCTCCCGTCCGGGGTTGGGAGGAACTCAGCCACCCACAAACTCATCGCTAACATTGATTATGAGTGGGAGAACTACCGGGGTAGGGCTCAATTCTTCATTGTTCGACTCAGATCCAATAGGGGTGCCTGAATCAGTGACTCTGAATAAGGGATTTGCGATATTTGAGGTCCCAAGAGTGATCTCCGATGGTGAAATCGCCTTGCATATCAGTTTCAGAAGGACGCCGCTTGCTGAGGTCGATGGACTATGACCGGCCTTGTAGGTAACGACAAAAGAAGCAGTATTGTCAACGAGAATGGCAAGGTTCACCGTTGCTAGCCCTGAAGATATGTAGTCCGGATTCGGAACTATTTTCATGATCTCCACTCCCTCAGGAATAATAAAATCACCTCCAGCAGCGAACAGACTGTCGGGCATGCTGTACAAGATCACCTTAATCTCGAAGGTCTCGCCTACATAGACAACATTGTGCGACCGGTTTGTTGTGAAAGTAATCGTTGGCAGATCAAATGACAGTTGAGGGTAGGAAAAATCACCTTCATCAGGAGATGGAGGTCCGGTTATTTCGGGCTCCTTGCAGCTAAGGTTTACAGTTGCCAAAAGCAGGAAGGACATTAGAAGCATAGTGCCTCGGTACATGGATCCCTCCTATTTCAGATAAGTAATCTTCTTGACAGTACTGTACAATGGAACCTCGAGCCTATAGAAGAAAACCCCTGAAGCCATTCTTGTCCCCTGATCCCCAATTCCATCCCAACGAAACTCGTGCCACCCCTCTTCGACGTCGAGTTCCTCGAAAACTCTGATTCTTCTTCCCAAAACGTCATAAATAGAAACCGTCACCTGATTCGCGCCCTCGGGGACGCCATACTTGATTATTGTCTCGGCATTAAAGGGGTTCGGGTAATTTTGAAGTAATGACCATTCTCTTGGAATGCCCAAGACCTCATGTTTGTAGTACACGAGTTTGGCCAGTATTTCCGTCCTGGCTCTACCCTCAGGCATTTTCTTTGTCGCTTCGATCAGCTGGTTTACTATGCTGCTTCCTGAGGAACCTTGAACATGACTCTTCTTCGGGAATATTCCGGTCCACAATTCGCGACCAAAATTCTCGACTATCACAATCACATCATTAGCACTAACCGTCCTGTCACCGTCACAATCCGCTCTTGCACAAATCTCCTGGTCCCAACCGATCGGAAGCAGCTGCTCAAGACTGTCAGGAATTCCTGCGCGAACCGGGCCAATTTCGCCATAACATAAACCAATGTTCACGATATCACTCACACCAACGATGTCATCTGCATTTGTGTCACCAGGGCGAACTACCTTGGTTGCTGATCCATGAACCGTGATTGTGTCTGGCGAGCCCGGAGCATTGTGGTGAAGCAAGACAATTACATCAACTACATCGATCGAGTCTGGGAGAAATCGGACCTCAAACGATTTCTGTTTTCCAACATCAATCGTATCAGCTTGGGGAGTAACGACGATGATATCATCAGACGGAACTATTGAGCTCAGAATCAATTCGGACGTTCCGCTGTTCCATATCGCTATCTCTCTGATGTCATCCATGCCAACCAACACTGTATCAAATTCAACACTCATTGAAACCGACATATATCCGGCCTGAACCCTTGTCCCACTGACCTTCACCGTATCCGGTGAGCTCGGTGCATTGTGCTCGAATTCAATTACTCCATCGTGAAAACCCACAGCCATCGGACTGAACGTGATATCGAAATCCCTGCTCCCTCCAGGTGGTATGTTTGCAGCCATGGGATCCACCGTAAAGGTATCGCTACTCGCTATCACAGAAGTGATCCTTAGGGGGGAACCACCAGTGTTTGTAACAGTCACACTGGCCATACTGTCCTCTCCAACAACAACATCCCCAAAACCAACACTATCCCGATCTACCGAAAAACCCCCCTGAACCCCTGTCCCACTGACCTTCACCGTATCCGGTGAGCTCGGTGCATTGTGCTCGAATTCA
>DAIPLH010000237.1:0-5239 GCA_036769325.1 Bacteroidota bacterium | reverse complement strand
ATATAACCAAATGTCACTCTCAGCACAACACAACATTCTTGCTAAACTATTGATTTCTTTACATATTACGGAATGCCGAACGAGGTTGTGACAACAACGCCGGTCATAAAAAAGGAAGGGCGTTCCCCCCTTCAGGAGGCGGTTCTGCGGACACTCCTCTACTATGACATCTGGGAATATCCACTCACCTTGCGCGAACTTCATTGCTTCCTTCCCGTCAATGGGGTGGATTATGATCGTTTTCAGGCGCTTATCACACGCGATGGCCCGGGCGAGGATGTCCGACACGTTGACGGCTATTACTTTCCTTCGACGCGCAATCCCGAAATCGTCAACACCCGAAAAGAGAGGGAACGCAACGCTGACCAGCTCTGGCGAATCGCGAGAGTCTCCATGCACATCATTAAGAGATTTCCCTTCGTGCGGGGGGTCTTCGTCTCCGGAGACTTGTCAAAAAATGCAACAACCAGGGAGAGCGATATAGATTTCTTCCTTGTAACGAGTCCCCAAAGAGTCTGGATCAGCAGGACACTCCTGATCCTTTTCAAGAAGATTTTCCTTCTAAACCGGAAAAAATACTTTTGCCTCAACAATTTCACGGCCCAGGATCATCTCGGTCTTGACGAGCAGAACATTTTTCTCGCGACGGAAATTGCGCACCTCAAACCACTGTTCAACTCAAATCTCCATCACGAGTATCTTCAAAGCAACCAGTGGATCAGGAAGTTCTTTCCAAATTTTGATGCCTCCGCGCTCACCCGACCGACGGTCAATGATCGACCGAGTATCCTTCAGCGGCTTTTCGAGGCGCCATTCTTCCTTCTTCCGAGTGAGTGGCTCGACCGTGTCCTGATGGAACGGATGCAGCGGATATGGGCTTCCCGGTATCCGATGTTCGACAAGCAAACCCGGCACAGGATTTTTCGTTCGACGAGGGGTGAGTCACGCGCGTACGCGGGGAACTATCAGGACAGGGTCTTGCAGATCTACCGGAAAAAGCTGAGCGAGTTTCGACTGGAGGAGAGTTGACGGGATCCGGGTCGTTCCCGACAATGAGGCGGAGGAGCATTGACTGACGTTCTTTTTACACATTCGTATTTCCTGGGGTTCGATCCAAAGGAACATGAGGCAATGATGCCGTACCCGCCTCTTGGAACTTTGTACGCCGCAGCTTTCGCCCGCCAGCAGGGGTATTCGGTGGCCCTCTTCGACAGCATGCTTGCCACCTCAGAGGATGAACTCCTCAACTCAATCCGCACCCACAAACCCCGGGTGCTGGTAATCTACGACGACGACTTCAACTATCTGACGAAGATGTGCCTCACACGAATGCGTGAGGCCGCCTTTACCATGTCTGTCCTCGGCAAGCGTGAGGGATGCACAGTTGTCGTCCACGGCTCCGATCCGGTTGATCACCTTGAAAAGTATTTTGCCAACAAAGCAGACATCGTCGTCTGCGGCGAAGGGGAGCACACACTACTTGATGTTCTGAATCACACCATTCGAGGGGTCGGATCAAAAGAGACTATTGACGGGATTGCCTTCCTCGAGGACGGATCGATCCGGAGAACCCCGGAGCGGCATGTTGAGAAAAACCTTGACCTCTTTCCCTTCCCCGCGCGCGACCTGATCGATGTCGAACATTACAGACGAATCTGGCAGGAACATCACGGGTACTTTTCGACAAACATCGTCACCACGCGTGGCTGCCCGTTTCATTGCAACTGGTGCGCAAAGCCGGTCTATGGCCAGGTGTACAACACCCGCTCGCCGTTGAATGTTGTACAGGAGATGAAGTATCTGAAACAATCTGTCAGGCCTGATCACCTCTGGTTCTGCGATGATATTTTTGGTTTGAAACCGGGATGGGTCGAGGAGTTCAGCCGTGAGGTGGTTCAGAATGATGCCACCATTCCATTTAAATGTCTTGCCCGTGTCGATCTTCTCCTCAAAGACAATGCGGTGGAACATCTCCGTGCGGCAGGCTGTACGGTCGTCTGGGTCGGAGCAGAATCGGGTTCGCAGAAAATCCTTGACGCAATGGACAAGGGAACAACGGTCGAACAAATCTACAGGGCTGCAAAACTCCTCAAGCAGAATAACATCGCCGTCGGCTTCTTTCTCCAGTATGGATACCCCGGGGAGACGATGGATGATATCCATCTGACATTGAAGATGGTAAAGGAATGTGCGCCGGATGAAATTGGAGTTTCCGTTTCATACCCGCTCCCGGGAACCAGGTTCTATGAGCGGGTCCGCTCTGAAATGCAGGAAAAGACCAATTGGGTGGACAGCAACGACCTCGAAATGATGTTTGCAGGAACTTTCCCGTCGAACTTCTACCGTGTCTTGCACCGGTTAACACACAAGAAGTTTCGGGCATGGCAGGGCGCGAGCACCCTGCAACAGGTGCTCCACAGCCCTCGAAAAGCGAATCGAAAAGCTGTCAGGAGTATCGCTGCCGCTGTATTTCATTCGCTGACTCTGCCGCTTTATCAGCGCAAACTTGCTTCCTTCACGAAGGGCACTGCGTTGGAGACCAGAAACTGATTCCTCCCGTTTACCGGATGACGATCTGGATTTGCTGAGGTAGCTCATGGATATTCTCCTCACACATGGTTATTTCCTTTCTCAGGATCCGGCTGAACAGCGGATCATGAAGCCCTATCCAACTCTCGGCATCCTCTATATTTCGTCATATCTGAAGCAAAAGGGCTTTGCGGTCCAGGTGTTTGACTCAACATTTCAGACACCGGCAGATTTCTCAAACTGGCTCGACGTTCATCATCCCGCAATCGTGGGAATCTATGTCAATCTCATGACAAAGCTGAACGCCCTTGCCCTGATTACCGAGTGCAAGAGGAAGGGATCCATCGTCGTTGTCGGCGGACCCGAAGTTCCATTCTACGGCGAAGAATTCCTGAAGCATGGCGCCGATGTAGCAGTTATCGGAGAAGGAGAGCTCACCCTTGAAGAGCTGATCCCCCATCTTCAGAAACACGGCGCCAACAACCTTCACCAGATTCGTGGGATTCTTTTCAGGGAATCGGAGGAGGTATTCGTTCGAACTCCCGAAAGAGAGCTGATCTCCGACCTTGACGTTATGCCCGATCCGGACAGGGATGCAATCAACATCAATCAGTACCTTGACGTGTGGAGAAAACACCATGGCATGGGATCTGTCTCCCTTATCTGCGCGCGAGGGTGCCCTTTTACGTGTACCTGGTGCAGCCGCTCCGTGTTTGGCGAAACCCACCGTCGCCGATCCCCTGCACACGTGGTCGACGAGATGGCCATGCTCATTGAACGTTACAGCCCGGACATGCTCTGGTTTGCCGACGATGTCTTCACTATCAACCATCGCTGGTTCAACCAGTTCTATGATGAAATGAGAAGACGGGGCATCACGATCCCGTTCGAATGCATTTCGAGGGCTGATCGACTGAATGATGACATCCTGGAAAAGATGGCCACGATTGGATGCTCTCGTATCTGGTACGGGTCTGAAAGCGGATCACAGAGGATCCTCGACGCAATGCAACGGCGGGTCAAGGTTGAACAGATCAGGGACGTCACGAGAACCGCCCAACGATTTGGAATTCAGGCAGGACTGTTTGTCATGCTTGGCTATCCAGGAGAAGAAATCAGCGATATCGACGCAACCATCGACCATCTCGTTCAAACCGACCCTGATACATATCTCACGACCGTCGCATATCCGATCAAGGGAACGACTTTCTACAACGAGGTGGCTGAAAGACTTATCGTGCCCGGATCCTGGGAGACTATTACAGACAGGACGCTTGATTTTACCGGGCGTCATTCAAAGCGATTTTACTGGTTCGCGACCCGCCATCTCATCAACGAGGTGTCATACAAGAAAAAGAAGCGTTCTACGGGCAGCGAGAGAACGGGCATCCTCACGGCCCTCGTCAAGTCAAGGATTGCCCGCATCGGTATGCACGTAACAGAACGAGAGCGTGCCTGAGCGTGTGCCCTGCCTTTGATGCAGCTGCCGAGACCTACGATCGTGAGTTTGATGCCCTTCCCGGAACAGCACGAATTCGAGCAATAGTTCATGACATCGCACAACAATTCTTCCCCGCGGGTGGATCAATCCTTGAGCTGAATTGCGGTACGGGCACCGATGCAATGGCACTCGCAGATCGGGGGTTTCGCATCCTCGCAACAGATGCCTCTCCATCCATGATTCGCGTCGCAAACCAGAAACTTCTGAACAGAACCGCAAATAAGGATGTAGAGTTCCGGGAAATGTCATTTGACCGGATTGCAACGCTTCATGGGAGAGTTTTTGATGGAGTATTGTCAAACATGGGCGGCCTGAACTGCGTCGGTGACCTCAAGCCCATCGCCAGGGCACTTGCCGGTCTCACGAACCCCGGAGCGCATGTCCTTGCGACCTTCATTTCTGATTTTTCCCTCTGGGAAACAATCGCCTTCCTGTTCAAACTGGATCTCCGCTCCGCATTCAGAAGGTTTTCCCGGAACGGGGAGAGAACCTCAATCCATGGTTCCGACACAACAGTTTACTACCATTCTCCCTCATGCGTGAGGCATGCATTTTCACCATACTTTGACCGAACGTTGCTCATTGGTTTGAATATCTTCACTCCTCCCCCCTCTTCAACCAGGGCGTACGAGAGACTGAAGTTCGGCATGCGATTCCTGGATGCGCTTGATGCACGTGTCTCAACGAGACCTCCGTTCAACCGCATTGGGGACCATTTCGTCATGGTTCTCCGCCGGACCCATTCCGGAGTTTCCTCGGGATGAGAAGGGCGCGACCGATGCGGGAGGGTTCAGTGCTCAACCGAATCCTGATCATCCGGATGCATGCAATTGGAGACGTCGCCCTTACGCTCCCCTGTTGTGCAGCTCTGAGGCGGGAGTACCCGAATGCGACAATTGATTTCCTGACTTCAGAAAACATTACACCCCTTGTGCAGGCCGTCGATCTCTTCGACGAAGTTATTTCCTTTCCGCACTGCAATACGCGTTTCGAGCGCATCCTGAATACGATGAGAATGCAAGCATCACTGTCGCATCGTCCATACCAGGTCGTCCTTGATCTCCAATCAAACTGGGTGAGCAAGGCACTGAGAAGGAGGATCCGTCCCGATTGTTGGTCGGAGTTTGACAGACAGTCTCCCCTCCCGGCGGGGATCCGGACTCTGAACGCGTTCAAGGATGCAGGGTTCCATTCTCTGGAGCCTGTCTT
>DAIPLH010000236.1:0-5241 GCA_036769325.1 Bacteroidota bacterium | reverse complement strand
TTCCGGTTCCCGCATTGAACTCCTTCACACAACACAACCTAACATTCTGTTAACCTGTTGTTTCTCATGTGGTTGATCCGAATCGTGGCGCGAGCAAAACATGTGGCACAAAGATTGCAATTCTTCAATTCAATCAGTTCCCCGAGAAAACCTGGAGTTTCAAAATCAACGAGGAGGATGGGATGAAAAGGAATAGGTTATGGTTTCTCTTGTTTGCCGCACCGCTCATGCTGGGGATGGGAATTGTTGGATGTTCTGAAAATTCACTCGAACCAGGCGATGGTGTACCACCGGCGTCGGTGACCAACGAAGCGGAGGCATTGCAGTACTACGCAATAGCGGACGAGTTTGTCGTAAACGAAGATGAGGCGGCCGTTGATCGGGCGCTTGAGCCGGCCGATTTTGGAGGAATTGAACTCTCAGACGGGCCAATCATCCCTGTGACCTGGGGACGTTTTGTGGAAGACGTAGCCGTTACCACAACTACTGAGTTCGAGCCGGGGGATGAATTGGCCACCGTCCAGATCAGCAAGGATATTACAGGAACACTGCGCATTATGGCAAAACGCAGCGAAGATGATACGACCATGTTTCTGGTCGAAAAACCTTTCTCTGACCATTCAGTTCGAAATGTTGTTTTCCGTCGAGTGGGTCGCGAAACAGACCGTTTCTGGCTGAACTGGATCCCGGTTTCAACTTCGCTTGTTGATGGAAAGACCGTGGCTCCGCCGGCAGATCAGGATGTCAATCTGACTGAACTTGAGCTTGTGAAGCCGAATGGCGAGACGATTACCATTACGGAACCTACAGACGTTTATCTGCGCTATCGATGGCGCAATCTGAGGCATGACAATGCACGGACAGATGTCCCGGAGTTATCTAAGGGTGACATGTTCACGGTTAGAGCAACGCTTGTGAGCTCATCGGCCGATACAGACCTGGTTGCATTGCGCTACGGGGTCAGCCCGATAAGCAAGCGCAAGGTGCCCATGATGATCCTGTCGGAAACAGACAATGGCGATGGAACCTTCACGAGGGTGTTTGAAGTGACAGCGGATGTCTTTCATCAGCCCGGGTTCTTCCATGCCACGGTCGTAGCAGCGTCGAAAAAAACGCTCAACGATGATGATCCTTTAAGCTACTCCGTCAATTGGTGGGGAATGCCGTATCGAGTGCTGTAGGAGATTGGTGGAGTGAGAATGGGCCTCTGTCGTCGATGGAGGCCCTTCTTTTTGCGGTTGAAATTAAAGGTGGTTTTTGACTAATTGAATTCACGTATGAAGCGAACCGTTCTCGGTACCATTGTTGCGACACTGTTGTTCTTTGTCGCGTGCGAACCTCCGGGTGAAGTCCGTGTTAAAGAGGAGTCTTCCGGCGTTGAGGTGACTTCCCTCGTACGGACGGACACATCATTCGGAGTGAGCCCGATAGATACCAGCGGGCTTCTTCCCGGAGACGAGCAGGAATTTCCTGGTTCAATGATACTGAATCACGTTCGCGTGGATGCAGGGTTCGGGGTACAGTCATTCACATTCGCGAGGGTTTTTGTTGGTGACAGCAGCCGGCCTATCCCGGGGAGCGGAGGGACCATCGGCTTTCATGGATTCCATCTTGGCACGATCAAGCTGAACAATGTGCCTATGATCGAAAGGTTGCACAGGCTGCCGGGCATTGACACAGTTATCATCGCCGGATTCGAATATTTCGGAGGGCCCAACTTTTCCTATGTTGCCGGGCAGACGTATACACTGTCCGGTGATAGTGTCGAAACACTTGGTCTCTCCATAGATGCCCCCGAACTGATCACGGTAACAAAACCGGAAGGTGGCTCGACCATCAACCTTGATCAACCCCTGGAACTCGAGTGGGTGAGCGAGGGGGATATCGTGATTGTCGTCAGCCGGGTTGTCCGTTTGGGAATCGTCAGACCGATGCTTTACCTCAGACCGCTCAGAAACGGCTATGCTATCGTTTCGGAGAAGGTGCTCCAACTGCTCCCGCGAAATGGAACGTATATTCTGACCTTCATCAGGTCCAATCGAAAGGAAGTGACGGTGGAGCGGCCATTGTTTCAGGGAACTATCCTGGTTCAGGCCGCATCGGTGCACAATACTGTCGTTCAATCACGCTAACGCGTGCCGGTACCAGTCGTGTCAAGGTGTGTCGCACTCTTCGTGGGGATGGCGATGTTTTGTCACGGAAGAACAGAGTCTCAATCACTTGTGAATCCAAGGGCAATAGCCCTTGGCGCATATTCCCCCCTCGTCAGTGATACCAGAGATTTCGGAAGCAATCCTGCAGGCCTGATCGGGCTGACCGACTGGGAGTTCAGCGCGACAACCTACATTCCAACCACCGGATCAATTGATGGTTTCGTTTTTCACGGGCTCACGCTTGGTAACCGGTTCCTGGGCTACCATGCTGCGGCGGTGCAGTTTTCGAATGGCACTCTTCTCGAAGTCGTTTTTCCATCCCAAGGGATCATCGTCGGTCCCGATCCAACGACTGTCGACACCAAATTTGCCTACAGCGAACAGTTCAGCCTTGGTTATGCCTATGGGATCACGGAACATCTCTCGGCCGGGACTTCCATCCGGCTGCGGGAAGAGGAACTTACAGATACCCAGTACCTTTTGGAGGATACCGTTATCATTCGGCTCCCGGACGTCGTCCAGAGTTCAACCTCATGGCTCGTGGATCTTGCTGTCAGGTGGGTTCCCAACAACAGGTTGACGACAGGACTCGTGGTGCGAAATCTTCTTGACTTGCGGAACGGGGACTTTGCCGGTGAGGCAGCCTCGTACCAGCTCGACAACGACCCGATCGCCGCTTTCGACCTTTCATACCGGTTCTCCCGCTCGCTCGTGAGCTCCATCCAGGCGGGAACCGATGGGACAGGAGCCATCGGGACTGAATTCTCGTTTGCTTCAGGTGTGGATGTCCGTGGAGGCCTTTACTTCGATGAGCAGGAATCTCCGTTTGTCTTTGGTTTTGGTACAGGTATGGGTCTGGCCTATGATTTCCTTCAGTTCGACATGAGTTATCTTCACTTTTTTGATCAGACAAACCGCACAGGCACCATTGATCCTGGAGAATTTGATCCGGCCGGAATCACAAACCTCGACCTCAACCCCTATTCAAGGGATCGATTCTCACTCTCGGTTACCGCCCGGTTTGGAGATTCGTATGTCAGTCAGGCAAGGATTGATGGAGTGGAAATCCAGGAAGCCATCTTCCCCGCAGCAAGAGAAGTGTATGCGTACCGGCCAATCGGGAACGCCTTCGTAACGAACACGTCGCATCAACCACTTCACCTTAAGGTCACGTGTTTTGTGGATCAGGTCATGGACGAGCCTACCCAGTCCCAGCCGGTGTATGCGATGCCGGGCGAGCAGGTCACCATTCCACTCACTGCTGTTTTCAACGAGGGACTCGACGAATTCGAAACGACAACCATTCGCGATGCGGAGATCAGAGTCTCATCGACAGGATCAGGTGAACATGACGATGAGTTCAGGCAGCGCATCGTGCTTCATGGAAGGAACGCCTGGGATGGCTCCGTTGAGTTCCTTCGATACTTTGTGACGCCCGATGACCCCTCAGTGATTCGGTACACCAGGGACGTTCTCTTGTCCAACCGAACACGGCTCTCCGATGACGAAACACTCGGTGCGTTCGAAAAGGCACAGATCCTTTTCGAGACATTTTCAGGAAAACTGCTCTATGTTGGGGATCCAAAACAGAGTGCTGATCATGTCCAGTTTCCCGACGAAACGCTTCAGCTGAACAGCGGCGATTGCGATGACATGACGGTCTGCTTCTCCTCTCTTCTCAATAGTATTGGAATCTCTACGGCGTTCGTTGACGTCGTTCCGCCGGACGATCCTTCAAAAAGCCACGTTTATCTGCTTTTCGACAGCGGGGTTCATCCGCGGAACGGATCCACAATCAGCGAAAACCCAAAGCGCTATGTGGTCCGCAAAGGGCCTGATGGTGTAGAAACGATCTGGATTCCAATTGAGACAACAAAGATCACGGAGGGATTTGAAACGGCATGGAAGGTTGGGGCGGAAGAGTACTTTGATGACGTCGAAATCAATCTCGGTCTGGCAAAAGGCTGGGTGAGGGTGGTGGATGTGAATTAGAAGAAATCGTCCCGAAGGTCCGAAGGACTCCTTCGGAGGACCCCTTTGGGGGAAATCGGAAATCGGAAATCGGAAATCGGAAGTCGGAAGTCGGAAGGTAGATGGTGGAGGGTAGAAGACAAACGCGAAACGCGGAACGCGGAAGGACAGAGGCTGAGAGAAGGAGATGTGGAGAGCGGGAGGTGGGGCATCTGAAGGTAGAGGGTTGAGGGCAGAAGGAAATCCGGAATCCGAAATCGGAGGATGAGTCAAGAGGAAAGAAGTCAGAAAGCAAGAGGCAAGAAAAGAAAGAGGTCAGAAAACTGACAGAAGGAAGTGGTGCAAGAGATAAGCAGAGAAAGGGAAAAGTGATGAAAGCAATTGTTCTTGTGGGTCTCGTGTTGATGTCGTATGCCGCGAATGCGGGTGAGATTGTCGTGAACCAGATAAAAGGAGAGGTGGCGGTTCGTTCCGGAATAGAGGAGACATGGCACCCGGTGAAACCTGGTGACAAATTGAAACCACATGATTCGATGAAGACCGGCAAGGGAGCTTCTGCTGTGCTGCTCGTTTCTCTTCAGGGGAGCGACAAACCGGCCAGGATTTCCCTTCCACCCAATGTCATTCTGGATCTTTCCGATGTCAGAAACCTGACGCGTGATGAGCTCATCCTGAGCCTTACGATGGAACGGGTGAAAGCTTCTCCATCCAATCCGAAGGAGAATGAGCTCGAGATACCGAATGCCACTGTGGTACACGGAGAGCGCCGGACAGAGGAAGGGGCGGACAAAGCCGATGAAGAGGCCGCTGTTCTCAGGATGAATGGAACCAGGGTGCTGTTCACCAACGGTTTTTTCTCCACCTGCGCACTCAAGGGATTGAGTCTCTTGGAAAGATTCCCGTCATTAGGGAAGACTTTTGAAAACCGCTACCTGGTGGCGGAGTCTCTTGAGCGGTCCGATCTGCGGGGCGAGGCCCTGAACGAATACCTTGATCTGTCTTCCATGCCAAATCTAACTGCCGAACAACAACGGCTTGTCCGCGCCAGGATCACTCGCCTTCGAGGTGAAGGGTAGGGCGTCCACCGTAAGGAGAATTGTATGCAGAAAACCACCAT
>DAIPLH010000235.1:0-5275 GCA_036769325.1 Bacteroidota bacterium | reverse complement strand
ATTGTCAAATCCATACTCGAGTCCGACCTTGTACTCATCGTCCGAGAAATTATTGTTGACGAAGAGTCCTGTCAGGTTCAGCGCATTAGCATCCCCCATCCTGTAGGTGTACCCGAGCCCCAGCTCAATGGTGGACGGCAGTTCATCGGTTTGAGCCTGAATCTTGACGGGAGTTGACGGCCGCGATGTGTTGTCGGTCGTCCCCGGTCGGATAAGCCCCGATCCATCAAACGTCATCGCTGGTCCAATGTTCTTGACAGCGACACCGATCGAAAGGCCCTCGACGTTTGCAAAGTTACTGTACTGGAGCCCGATATTGAAAGCGACTCCCGTTGCACTCACACGGTCAATGCGCTCCGAAATCAACATCGTGGTGAGACCAACAGAAACTCTGTCAGTCAGAAGCCGCGAATAGGTCAACCCGAGGGTCAGGTACGTCGGCGAAAAGGTTTCCCCGGTACCATCGGGATTGTCCTCGGTTGTGACCGCAATGTCGCCAAGGGAAATCGACTTGAGGTCAAAACCTATTGAGCCAAACCCCTCGAAGGAAGTCGCCACCGCGATATAATCAACTCCAATGTCTGCAATGTGGTTCATATGTGAGAACATTGCTTCGCTCGACGAGTTCATCCGTGAGAGGCCTGCCGGATTCCAGAAGATTGCCTCGATACCGCTTGTGGAGGCAAGCGTTGAACCGCCGACAGCGAAATCTCTCGCCCCGATCGGGATCAGAAGCTCCGGCGCTGCAGAGGTTCCAGCTTTGTCTCCCCGTCCTGCGAGAGCAGAGCCTGTCATGCCAATGACCAGACTGAGCGTGAGCATCAAATAGAGTGGATCAAACACTCGTTTCATCGGATTTCTCCTTGCAATTATAAGTTCCGCTGAACTCATGGTCTTAATAGTTTGGCAGGAATTGCTGTTCCTGGATGATTGCCAACTTCAGGATTTTCTGGCCAAGATCTGTACCAGCGGCATCCTTCAATTCCATATGGATGAGGTAGATCCCGCTTGCAACAGGAAGCCCGTTGTCATTCTGGAGATTCCATGTAAAATGCTGCGGCGACGTCGGGTTTGTAGAATTCGCATCCTTGATCAGGGTGCGGACCAGGATTCCCGTCAGATTGAATATCCTTATTGTTGCCACATCAGGCAGGTGGTTGAATGTCACGAATCTCACCTGACTGCTGGTTTCTCTTGAGTTCAATCCGTAGTACGGATTCGGGAACACATTAATCAACGTAACGTCATTCCGGGCAATTGTAACATCACCCGCGATGACGCTCTCGAGCTGGATGGATTTAACATCGCCAGCCCGGATTTCGCGGAACTTGTTGACAGCGATTGTCGTCCCCGCAGGAGGAGCAAGTCCATCTCCATCGAGGTCCGCAATATACACCGAGTCAACCGCATTCCGAACGTTATTCGTGTTTGTGCCGACACTGATGAGATTGTTTTGATTTGCCTTGACCGCGGTTGAATCTTCTCTGACCGGGGTCAGTGGATCATCAGAAACATAAGAATAGGTGGAGATGAACATCGGCTCGAACACCGAGAACGTAACCCCGTTTTGCGTGACCGGTATCGTGGACACATTCCAGGTTCCTATTGAGGCGCTGTGATCCCGGACCACAGCCATCACTTCAACTACGGCTGAATCCTCAACGCTCCTGCCGACGTCGAACACCCGGAATGGGACTTTGATGGCCCTCGAAGAGAAGGCCGGAGTTGCGATGCTGATGGCAAAACTCGAATCATCCGTCATTCTGATTTCATATGTACGACCGGTATTGGTGCCTCCTCCTCCCAGGGAGTTGATGTCTGTCGACTTACCCAGGATTCGATACGTCTCAGTCTCAGAAATGGCATCCGGGCCAAACACACTGACTCCGTTTTCATCGAGAACTGATCGAACTCCGACAGGAGCCGGGCTCACCTTCAGGGTGAAGCCATTGTCAATCAATCGGATGGTCGTGTCTGTTGTAATCGGCATTGCATTGACAATGGTGTCGGGCTGACCTGATTCGAACAAACTCCAATTCACGATTCCACCTGTGAGAGTATCAAACCGAACCTCAAAGGTCTCACCAAACTGACGCGTAGGAGCGAAAATGACCGGCTGAACAACTGCGTCGTTGACGCCGCTGACATCATTTACCGTACTTACCGTGTCGTCGATCTCGTACGGATAGCGCGTCCCCGGATCAGGGGCTCCCGGAATCGCCGTAAAGATGAGCAGAGGACTCTCCAATGTCTTGATCGGCTGGTTTTCCGCCGTGTAGTTGTAGGCGGTCACCGCAAAATAGTAGGGAGTTCCGTTGACAACCGGGGCGCTTCTGAACTCGTCGCGGGTGATGACAAAAGTCCGCTCAACCCCGCTGTCCGTACCAAACTGGACCGGAAGATTCAGAATCTCGCCCGATATAGGATCAAAGGTTTCCTGAAAAATTGTCTTTATGTCGTTGACAACATCGTACGTGGCCAGCAGAATGCCGTCCGCGACCGATGCTGTGGAGTTCGGCACTTGATAGACCTTATATCCTTCGAAGGTATATCCTCCGCGAAAGATGATATCCTCGGTCGTGGAGACAGCTGTGCTGTTCGATTCCCAATCGAGGAGAATACTCTGGTCGAAAGGAATGACTGACACATCCGGATTGGCCGGTGGCTTCGGCAGGTCAAACAGGTTGTCATAGGCAAGCTGAACTGATTTGTCGTTGAACTTCAAGACCTGGACAGACTTCAGATTTGTGGTCCCGAGGCCTGTGACAACGGCGGAAACCAGCTCCTGGGTATCACCAAGAGCCATCGTGAATGGACCGCTCGCGAGGATGAGTCTCCTGTCACCTGGGCCATCGATCTGACCGTCAACCCAGCCAGTCGGATTGTTCGGATCCGGTGACGATGAACCATCGGAACCCGCGTACAACCAGTATTTGCCCGCCGGTTGGTTTGTGTACGGGTCAAGAGGTGGTTCCGGACATGGCGGTGGCTGCGGCGTCGGGGGGAGGCCCTGGAGCATACAGTTCCATTGCAAAGCTGCCGGATAGGTGAACAGCGGATCGGAGTACGTCCCACCTGCTGCAAAGTAAATAAACGAAGTCATGGGTAGATTAATAAAGCCGGGGGAAGTAACCTTAAGATCGAAGATTCCTGTGTCGGTCGCGTCATCAATTCCGTTATTATTCCTGTCCTCTCCTGCAACACCGGGAACAAGCGGACCCTGAAGAAAATCGTATCCAACCGCCGGCGGACGAATACCGAAATCATCAAAATTGGAGTCGGTGGGGTTTGCATTATAACAGAACCCAAGGCTCAGAGTTATATCGCATCCGGCATAGTCGTCGGCTGCGTTTCCGAGATCAGGATCTGACCACTGGGAAAGGTACATATTTTCAACGGCTGCGTCTGCGGGGGTTGACCCGGTCCCCTTGTAAATCAACCGATACTTCTTGAAGAGGACATTTCCAAGAGCATCAGCTCTTGCGTAGCCCCAGATCGTCAGCTGCATTTCCAGTCCACCAGGAGGCGTTGCGCCCCATGGTGACCTGTTCCCGATATCGTTTGCAGTATACCAGATAACCTGGTCTGCATCGGCGATCCCTGGCTCATCTGCCGTCGGGAAAAGAACCGGAACCCCATCAACGATCATCGGAGTGTACACACCGTCACTGTCCGCATCATAGAAAGGCGCTCCCTTTGCAGCGGGCCATTCGAGCCAGTCCTTTTCATACTGATCTCTGACAGCCGTAATCTGAGCTTCACTCACGCTGGAAAGTCCTACTGAGTTTATTTCAGCAGCGTCACGCGCCAGGTCGGCAGAGTTGTAGTTGCGTCGGACACGCCATATCCTCACGTCGTCTGCGGCGGGATCCTCAATAACTCCCGTCCTCACCCCGAGGATTGCTCCCGGCACTAGACCTGTATTGTAGGCATGACCGTTTGTCCTGACGGTTGGCGTCTGGCCGTCCAAAAACTCTCCCGACCACATAAGCCCGGCGGCGAAAATTGCACCGGCAGTTCCCTGTGGATAGACCAGGCCTGAGTTGCCGGTGGATGAGTTATATTCTTCCGTACCATCATTGTCATACCAGGAAGAGATCTCGTTGATGTTCATTTTCGTCCTGATTGGAAGGCCGGACGCGCTGGTGCCCTTGTTGTTTTGAATCCTGGTTCCTCCGCTGTCAATCGCCTCAAGGGGAATGTCTCCCCCCAAGATGAACGCGACAACTAAGGTTGCAAAAGCTATTCGTTTCATGAAATCTCCGAATGTTTGGTTGTCAATTTCAGTTCATCCTAAAGGAGCTTAGATCTCGAGCTTCATGCCGAATCGGATCTGGCGGGGGGTTCCCCACAGGTCGTAACCGGTTGTCACATAGTAGTGGGTCCCGTTTTCCAGGTTGACTGCCCTGTACAGATCGACATATCCCTGACCGCGGGCTGCAACAACAGAACCGCTGAGTGACGGATCTGTCAACCATCCATCATCGTCGGCGTTACCCGAGCGGCGATAAACGTTCAGTACATTCTGTGTGTTCAGGAGGTTTTGAACATACACAAAGAAATTTGCCGTCAACGGTCCAAGGTCAATCGTCTTGTCAAGCCGCAGATCGACGAGGAAATTCCAGGGTGTAACCGATGCATTAATCTGTTCCAGGGGAACGCTGGACCTTGGATCATTTTCAATCAAAGCACCCTGCTCAACACCTTGCTGTCCCGCTGATCCTGTTGAGAGTGTGTACGGATGACCGCTGTTGAATGTAAAGAGAAGGTTCAATCCGAGACGCTCCAGGATCGCCCCTCCGTCACCAAGACCCCAGCGGTAATCGATGTTCACCGATCCTCTGTGGGCATTGTTGAAGTCCAGCGGAGAGATAACCGTCGGGAACAGGGTTCCGTTCTCCAGCGATGAAACTGCAGAGTTCAGAGTGGACCCGGTGCCTTTGGCATCCGAGAATGTGTAATTGACCTGTGCCTGGACGCGACTTGTTCGGCGCAGTCTGACAGCAATCTCCACTCCCTTGGTGGTCGCAAAATCTCCGTTCACCAGAGTGTTGTATGCCGCAGCGCCTGAGCCCGAAGCGGTTGTCTGTCTGGCGACCTGAATCTGTCCCTTGATATCCTTGTAGAATCCGGTGATATCAAATGAGGCAAACTCCGTCAATTGTTGCTGGAACCCAATCTCATATTGTGTTGTCCGTTCCGGATCCAGTCCGAAACCGACCGGGTTCGCGATGAAATTTCCACCCTCGAATGTGACACCCTGGACACGTCTTCC
>DAIPLH010000535.1:0-1537 GCA_036769325.1 Bacteroidota bacterium | reverse complement strand
GTCTCGCGTCAGGCGATCGAGCTCAACGCCATTGCCTCTTCCATGGACAAGAAGGCGGTCAAGATCCTCCAGTTCTTCGGTCGATGTTGCGGTGATGATCTTTCCGATCCTCTTGTGCGGCACGTTGTTCCTGCTGCAGAGTTCATACAGTAGGTGTTTCCCCTCTACACAGAGCCGTGCCTTGAGTGAGCCGTGCGGATAATAAATCCCCGCATGAATCACCTCACTGTTTCTGCTTGAAGTTTCCTGGCCGTAGGAAGGACGTCGTTCGAGGAGTATTGTGGGAGAGAAGGAGGCGGACAACTCGGCCGCAATCGCGAGACCGACCACGCCTCCTCCGATGATGGTTACTGCAGCGTCGGGCATTGAAAGAGTAACCACGAAGACACGATGGGAAAATCCACCACGAAGGCACAAAGACACAAAGAAAAAATAAGCTCACTGCCCATTTGTCCCTCTACAAAAACCCTTTGTGCCTTAGTGCCTTTGTGGTAAATTCTTTTCCCTCAGCCATCAAATGTCGGCTGGTCAACAACAACCCAGCTCTCATCAGGATTGATGTTGGCTCGTTCAAAAAACTTCATTCCCTGGTCGTCTGACTGAACCAGGACTTTGAGTCCGGTACAATGCTGAAAGAGAGGAAGATCCTGGATGGAATTGCTCACGACAATTAATGGTTTTGGGAAACCTTTTGCCTTCATGAGTTCGACTTTCCCTTCGGCGACAGGGACAGGGTGAAGGACGAGGGAGGAAATAAGGTCGCCTTTTCTTCCGAGCGAAACTCCTGCAACCTGTGATGGAGCTACCGGGAGTGGTCGGCAAACCTCTCTGACGCTCCAGATATTGCTACCTGAGACAATCCACAGGTTGAAACCGGCGGCCTTGATGCGTTCGAGCATCTCACGTGTTTCCCTGATGTATCTGACGCCGCGCGGAAGCAGGAACTTGCCGAGCAGGCGCTCGGGGGGACCGGGAGCCAGTTCCGACTTCAGAGTGTCCCGCGCTATCTCAACGACTTCGCTTTCGCGAAAACCCGACCAGAGCCGGACAATATCCGAGCAGGCTTTCATGGTATTCCCTGCCTTGAGCTGGTCGAAATACCAATCGAGCAGAAGATTGGCGAACGAGATGTGGCGGCCGTCCTGCGAGCCGATGAACGGTGGGTTCTGGACGAGTGATTGATACAGCTGGTCAAGCTGTTTGCGGTCGGGGTGGTCGGGCCAGAGGCTTGCCGGAGATTCGCGGAAGAGGAACCGTTCTATTTGAAAATAGAACATTGCTTCGCCGATGTCTCCCTTGATGATCGTCCCGTCACAATCAACCACGGCGAGCGGAGTGACTTCGCGCGGTGAAATAATGTACGACGCGAGGAACTCATCTATAACGGGAGGGAGGTTCATGCGATGGTGGGACAAGATAGCGATAGGGCTGGGGAGGAGCAAGCGACATTCAAGTCGAGCAGGTCAAAGAATCACAAACAAATTGAACCGCCAAGGTACTGTGTTAATAGTCAAGTCGTGACTAGGGGAAGGTTGTT
>DAIPLH010000234.1:0-5291 GCA_036769325.1 Bacteroidota bacterium | reverse complement strand
CA
Source organism: Bacteroidota bacterium (assembly GCA_036769325.1). Taxonomy (GTDB): domain Bacteria; phylum Bacteroidota; class Ignavibacteria; order UBA10030; family UBA6906; genus DAIPLH01. Next base: position 5,289 of record DAIPLH010000234.1, on the reverse strand, counting down.
GCACAGCAGACTGTCCGATCGCTCATCTTCGTTGGAGTTTACTTTGGTTTTTTGTACACTTTTGTTCAGAATCTCTCCGATGCCATCCAGGACCCCCGACCGAACCAATCCAATAGACAAGTTGCCACGCGGCCTTTTTGCCGATGTGGCCGGAGCCGGTAAGAACCTCGAGAAACTCCGGCAGACACACGCCCTGTCGGGCAGCACGGTTCCTCTGGCGGATCTGGACACAGTGCTGACCCACCTTCTGGTTGCATCGCCCGATCCAGACATGATGCTGACAAATCTCCTCAGATTTGTGGAAGCCGGCGTAAGCAAGGCCGCCCTCCTCAATGATTTGCTTCGTATTCCGCCCCTTGCCGACCTCGCATCGAGGATTTTCGGCCACTCACAATATTTCTCCGATATCCTGATTCGTGACCCTGAGCTATTCAGATGGCTGACGGCAACTGGCGTGCTCGAGGGGCCGACGGCGCCTCCCTCTTTTGCACCAGAGGTCGATCGCATCCGCGAAACGTTTGCAACGAACGAGCGCAGGTTGAATGCGGTCAGACGCCTCTATAGAAGAGAGGTCCTCCGCATCGGAGCACGGGATATTCTGGGAAAGGAAGATCTCCGCGCTACAACAAAGGAGCTTTCCGATCTGGCAGATGCGATTCTTGGAGCGGCAGATGTTTCGGCGGGGGAGGAGCTTCAGGAGAAGTACGGTACTGTCATCGCGACACCCTTCTGCATTATCGGACTTGGAAAGCTTGGAGGGGAGGAACTGAACTACAGCTCTGACATTGACGTCATGTTCGTGTATGCCGATGAAGGAACGTTTGAGGATCGGCAAGGGCGGGAACATACGTTCCATGAATACTTCATCAGGAGGGCGGAGAGAATAGTTCAGATCCTTACCGAGCGAACCAGTGAAGGGCACCTCTATCGTGTCGACACCCGCCTGAGGCCGGAAGGAGCTGCGGGCCCCCTGGCCAGGTCGGTTCAGAGCTATATGTCATACTATGAGTCGAGAGGCGATCTGTGGGAACGGCAGATGCTCATCAAGGCCCGCGCTGTTGCCGGCGATCTGAGGTTGGGCGAGGAGTTCATACGCCAGATATCGCCGTTTGTCTATCCGCGAACGCATTTCACTCATCCGGCGGAATCGGTCGCCCGGATCAAGGCACGAATTGAAGCCGAACTTTCATCGGACGATAACATCAAACTCCGGCCCGGAGGGATACGCGACATCGAGTTTACTGTTCAGATTCTTCAACTGGTCCATGGGGGAAGGGATGCAGAGGTCCGGCATGTCAATACCCTCGAGAGCATCAACCGGCTGAACCTCAAGGGTCACTTCACGGAGAAACAGCAGGGAGATCTCTCGGCGGCGTATATTCTATTCCGCACACTGGAGCATCGCCTCCAGATAGTCCTGAACACTCAGACCCACCGGATCCCTGCGGACAACAGACAACGCAATGCTCTGGCGAAGCGACTTGGTCTTGATGATGGCGAAGCAATGATGGATCTCCTCCGGAGACACTTTGACCGTGTAAGAAAAATTTTTGAAGGCGTTCTCTCTGTCGGAGACAGCAAACCATCATACGATGTTGACCTCCTGCTTGACGCCCGAACAGAAGAACCAGGCGCCCTGCTCAGTCAATATGGGATCACGGATTGGCGCAAAGCTGTCCGTAATCTCCGTTCGCTTCTGATGGGAAGCGGGATAACGCAGGCGAAACGACTGGACGCGAGGTCCACCGACGCGTTCAGATCCGTTGCGGGGATTCTGCTCGAAGAGATCCGGGAGTCACCCGTGCCGGATATGACGCTGAACAACCTTACGCTTCTGGCCGGGGGGCAATCGTTCCCAGAACAGTTCTATCACCAATTACAGGACTCACGTTTTCGCGCCCTTGTCCTTCGCGTCTGCAGTATCAGTCCGTTGCTGGCCAGGGGGTTGACGCGCTATCCAACACTGCTTGAAGAACTTGCGTCGGGAATCAAAACATCCGAGCCGGGGCCAGGAAAGCGGTCAACAATCATTTTCAAGAATCAGGAAGAAATCAGGATTGGGGTTCTGAATGTTCTCAAAGTGCTGTCCTTCGAAGAGATGACTGCCGGGCTGACCGCCCTTGCCGACCGGATCATTGCTTCAACCGCCGAAGAGGATATCAGAAAACCTGGAAACAGGCCCCCCCTGGCAATTTTTGCCCTTGGCAAGTACGGGACTGGTGAATTGAGCTTCGGCGGCGATCTTGACCTGCTCTTTCTTACGCGGGTGCCAAGGCAAGCGGCACTGGAGAAGGTGGAAACCCAGGTGCAGCGATTTTTCAAACGCATGACGGAGATCTCGCACGATGGGGTCTTGTACGAGGTTGATGCCCGTTTGCGGCCTGAGGGGAAAAATGCTCCATTGGTCACCGATTTCTCTGCCTATGTGAAGTACCTTTCTTCCCGCGCGTCCCTCTGGGAAAGACAGTCCCTGACCCGCCTCCGGTTTGTGTGGGGAGATGAAGACCTTGCGAGTGAGGTGCACGATGCTGTAACGAAATTCGTTTATGAATCACCTTTGTCCGATGATTGGGCTCAATCGATTGTTGTGATGAGGAAGGCAATGGAGACAAGAAGCAGGACATCAAGGGGAAGCTATCTTGATCTCAAACTCGGTCCGGGCGGAATGGTTGATGTTGAATTTCTTGCTCAGATGACCCAACTTCTGGGGGGAACGAAGGATGCGAACCATCGCAGAAGAAGAACTACCGCGGAAATACTGGAGATGATTCCTGCAGAACTCCTTTCGGAAGACGCTGCACGCGGGCTGGTCAGGACCTATCGGTTTTTTAGAGATGTGGAGAAGCTGATGAGACTGACCCTTGAAGAAAAGAATACTCTCTTGCCGGATGATGAGAAACTCGAAACACTGGCCAGATGTCAGAGTGGGATAAAGGGAGATGATATGAAAGAACTGATTGCTGCTTCGATGCGGGATGTGCGGCAACAATTTCTCGCGGTCAGCGAAAGGATGAGTCGTGCGGAGTTCTGATACACCTGCAGACGGTGGATTCCTCGCATCACCACTCCGGGCCGGGGCAGTCGTTGCCTTCATTGCATTCGGTGTTTACCTGGTGACTCTTGCTCCGGGACTGACTTTTATTGACAGCGGTGAGCTGGCGGCCGTAGCCTGTACATTAGGGATTGCACACCCTACGGGCTATCCTCTTTTCACGCTGATGGGTTGGCTCTTCTCGCACCTTCCGGTTCCGGGGGAGGAAATCTTCAGATTGAATCTGATGGCCGCCACCTTTTGCGCGGCCGGAGTCTTTATTTTCTTTCAGTTGATGGTTCAACTGTTTTCACTGACTGCTGAGGAGCCAACAAAGGGGGAAGCACGGAAGGCCAGGGACCTGCTCGCAGCGGGCGGAGCATCTCTTGTCCTTGCTTTCTCCGAAACGTACTGGGCACAGGCAACGGCGGTCGAGGTCTATTCTCTTCACGTACTCCTCCTCTCCCTTGTCCTCTTGTGTTTCTTCCGGGCCTACCAGGCCTCCCTTTCGTCCGTTCAGGACGATCAGGCACGTGAACACCCGGAAGGGCGCTGGCTTGCTTTTGCATTCCTCACCGGGCTCGCGTTCACGAATCACATGACGACCATCCTGCTCGCACCGGCTCTGCTCTATTTGTTTCTTTCGTTGCATGGCTTTCAGGTGGGGACAGCGCGCTTGCTTGTTCGCATGGCGGTCCTGTTCCTTCTCGGGCTCTCGCTTTATCTCTATTTGCCTCTTCGCGGAAACCAGGAGCCGCTCTTCAACTGGGGAGATCCTGTCACCCTTGACCGGTTTCTCTCGCACCTCAGAGGGAAGCAGTACAGCATTTGGATTTTTTCCTCTGCAGAAACCGCTTCACGCCAGTTCGCATACTTTGCTCAAAACCTCCCCGGAGAATTTGCACTTGTGGGAGTACTGTTCGCTGCTCCCGGTCTTCTCCATCTCTTCAGGCACGAGAAGAGATTGTTCCGGGTGACCATCATCCTTTTTCTCACGTGTGTCATCTACTCTATTAATTACGACATCCACGATATCGACTCATACTTCCTTCTTGCGTATTTCGTCGTTGCCATCTGGTCGGGGTTTGGTATCGCCTCTCTTCTGAAATGGAAGCGGGTAAGGACGGCTCGCCCTGTCCTTGTCGGTACGGGTGTCATTGCATGTTCTCTTGTGTCACTGATCGTCCACTTTTCCGACCGCGATGAAAGCCGGAATTTTCTGGTCGAAGACTACACTGCAAACATGTTCCGGTCGATCGACAGGAACGGGTTGGTGCTTTCCTATCAGTGGGATTTCTGGGTGTCGGGCTCGTACTATTCACAGTACGTCGAAAGCCTTCGCCCGGATGTTACCGTTGTGGACAAGGAGCTTCTCCGGCGGTCATGGTACCTGAAGGAACTGGAGGGGCGCTATCCATGGTTGATTACGCGGTCAAGACGTGAAGTGGATGCATTCCTGCCCGAACTGCGAAGGTTCGAGGAGGGACGTCCATACGACCCCCGTGTGATCCAGAGCAGGTTCGAAGATATGATCCTGTCCTTTTTCCTCAACAATCCTGAAAGACCCCTGTACGTTACACATGAAATTGAGCCTGAGTTCACCCGGGGGTTTGAGAGAATTCCGACCGGACTTGCATTCAGGCTTTCCACATCGCCGGAGTTCCAGCCCACCGATTTTCCAGAGATTGAATACCGGCCTTTTGGCAGGAGAGGGCGACTTGAAGACGCGATCCGGCGGTTCTATGCCGATGCCTATACTGCAAGAGGAATCTACTATTCCGTGAAAGGAGGGGACCAAGCAGAGGCGAGGGCCAGTTTTACCCGGGCCCTCGGCTTTGATCCTGCTGCTGAGAAAGCCCGCCAATGGCTGACTAAATTGGGAGAGTGACCCCCTTTTTTCGGCTATTTTGATTGGTTTTCATCGTCAACCGCCTTCCCGGTTTCGATCATCGTGTCAAAAGCTGCGGCCCCGTGGCAGTTCCCGAAAAAGGGACCCATGAAGCGTTTTTTCTGCTGATTCAGTCACGTCTCACCTCTTTTTGAGATTGACTATTTCTCCGGATTTATTATATTCAATGGCTTGGCTCAAGTGCCCTGCCTTCGCACGACCCGTACCACCAACTCGAAATGACTCTCACAGTTCAGAGCGCGGGTATTAGCAGAAATCGCTGGCGTAGCTCAATTGGCAGAGCAGCTGATTTGTAATCAGCAGGTTGCGGGTTCGAGTCCCATCGCCAGCTCTGGAAATTTGGACAGGG
>DAIPLH010000233.1:0-5294 GCA_036769325.1 Bacteroidota bacterium | reverse complement strand
ACACTCTGGGTTGATTCCGACAAAGCAGATGCCTACGGATCAATTGCAAAATCCGGGGTTACAGGGAAAAAAGGTGGTTCAGCAAAGGAAAAGGGGCCTTCACAGGAAGGTACAGCATCGATCGTCTACAAGGTTAAGTCCGGCGATTCCCTCGATCGGATTTCGAAAGCCCACGATGTTTCCCTTGAGCAGATTCGTCGCTGGAATCGACTGAGCTCTACAAAAATCTACCCGGGTCAGGAATTGACCATTTATCCTGATGCTGGCAAGACAAACAACGTCCCCCTTGCAAGCAAGAAGGAACCACCTACAAATGCATCTGATCAATCCACGACTGTCTACAAGGTCAGAAAAGGGGATACTCTGTGGGACATCGCGAGAGCCCACAATGTTGCCGCTTCAGAGATCAAGTCCTGGAACAAGCTGAAAGCCAACAAGATCTATGCGGGTCAGGAGCTGGTGATCCATCAACCTCAGGGGGGTACGGAGTAGGAATGTACAACTCAAGGGAAGGAATGATGCGGAGAGGGGGGGATTCGAACCCCCGATAGAGTGTTACCCCTATAACGGTTTAGCAAACCGCCGCCTTCAGCCACTCGGCCACCTCTCCGGGGACCAATCCTGTCTGAAAATCTCCGAGAATGTAGGCAAAAATGAAGCCCCAGTCAAGAGAGCCCGGGTCGGTAATGTTGATTCTCGATCCGTTTTTTTGCACGTTCCGTCACACTCATCGTTTCCATGTCGACAGATCCTCAGCCAAATTCAAAGGACGCTACAATCCCTGAAGCAGGCGTTTGCCGAGGAACGAGGGGAGACGTGCAGCCTTGATTGCCTTGACGGTTTTCTTGATGTCATAGGGTACGCGGTGAAGGGAATACTCACTTTCGTCAGTATCAAATAACCCAAAGGCTGAAGCTGCGTTTCTGTCTCTCGGTTGTCCGACACTTCCTACATTGATGAGGTGTTTTCTCCCCTTGTTGTAATGGTTGACTGTGAGGTCCTCACCGATCGTAATCGGGAGATGAGTGTGCCCAATAAAGCAACACAGAGTTGAGAAATTCTTGAATGCTTCAACCGCCTCCTCAAGGGTGAGGATGTAGGTCCATGCCGCAGGGTTGGCAGGTGATGCATGAACAAAGGTGAGATTGTTTTGAATGATCTGAAGAGGAAGGTCCCTGAGAAAGCTGAGACCGTCAGCAGAAATCCGTTCTCGCGTCCAACGGATCGCAGCCTGGCCATGGGGATTGAAATGGTCGATGTCAGTTTCACCCAGGACCCCGGCGTCGTGGTTTCCCTTCACAATGAACGAACAGTGTTGACGGACCAGATCAATGGTTTCGTTTGGAAAAGGACCATATCCAACAATATCACCAAGGCAGTAGATGGCATCCGCTTTGAGCTCACGTATGCGCTGAAGAACACTCTCCAGGGCTGGGAGGTTCGAGTGAATGTCGGATATGATCGCAATTCGCATAGTGCTCGCCGTTTCTGCTCCGCCAATGTCGTTGGCAATTAAGGTGTTACCCCCTAAAAAGCAAGCTCCCAGCTCTTCCTCATGAGAATTCTGAAGTTGATGTGCGTTATCCTCAGCCTCCTCGGGCTTACCATCCAGGATCTTCAAGCTCAGGATCCATTCGCGCAGGAACGGGCCGAGAAGGAGTTGGCAAAACTCTCGCCCGAAGAGATTGACGCAAAGTTGAAATCGCTTGGTCTGACCAGGGCGGAAGCTGTGAAGAAAGCGAGCGAAGCGGGTGTAGATCTTGAGAGCTATTTGCTTCAGGTTCCGCCCCCGACGGAAGCGATGGCTGATAGTGGCAAGACAGGTCCGAAGGCACCTGCAGGGCCGGACACCACGACTCGGGCCCCCTCAGGTCAGTCAGCCGCTGGCGGGGGAGGTCACCTCTCGCCAGGGGGTCTCCGGTACTTTGGTTATGACCTTTTTTCTCATGTCCCCGAAGCATTCGAACCCTCAGCTGCAGGTCCTGTTGACCCTGATTACCTCATCGGCCCCGGTGATATCCTTAAAATCGCTGTATGGGGCGAGGTGGAATTTGAGAACGAACTTACAGTGGACAAGGAGGGCAGAATATTCCTGCCTACCGTTGGCCAGGTTCTCGTTTCCGGGCTTACTCTTGAGGAGTCGTACAGAAAGCTGATCAAGCAGCTATCAAGATCCTACTCCGGACTGGTTGAGGACCCGCCGACAGTATGGATGGATGTTTCATTGCCAAGGATGAAACCCAAGAGAGTCTTCGTAATGGGTGAAGTAAAGGCTCCAGGTGGTTATACTGTCAGTAGTTATGCGACAGTTTTTAATTCTCTTTATAGTATTGGGGGCCCGACCACATCAGGTAGCCTTCGGGAGGTTCGTCTCATACGCTCCGGGAAAATCATCGCAAGAGTGGATCTGTATGACTTCCTGCTTGGGGCAGAACACACGAATGATGTTCGCGTTCAAAGCAACGACGTGATTTTTGTCCCGGTGAGAGGCAAATCTGTCGCTATCCGCGGAGGAGTCCGGAAGCCAGGGGTCTATGAACTCAAGGAAAATGAGAAGCTTTCCACCCTGGTGAAGTTCAGTGGCGGCTTGCTTCCTGAGGCATACGCTACAACGGCACAGATTCTTCGCATTCGGCCGTTTTCGGAGCGGAAGGGAGGGATTCAGGACCGTTATCTGATCGATGCGGACCTGAAAGGTATGTTGGAGGGAAAGGTTGACCACCCGCTCGCCAATGGTGATGAGGTACAGATATTTTCAGTGCTGGACGTTCTCAGGAACTATGCAACCGTTCGGGGAAGCGTGTGGCGGCCAGGGCGTTATGAGCTTGGAGAGATCAGTACTGTTCGCGACCTGATCAATGCCGCGGAAGGAATCCAGCCTCAGACCCATGTCGATCTCTCTCATATTGTCCGCTACAATGAGGATGAGGTAACGACCCGCATCATCCCATTTGACCTCGGCCGGGCTCTTCGCGATGACGAGTATAACCATCGACTGATGCCTCGTGATGAGATTATCGTCTATTCGAAGGAAATTACCGAGGTGAGGAACAAGTTTGTCATGATCCGCGGAGCAGTAAAGAGTCCAGGTAGATATCCGATGAGAGATGAGCTCACTCTTGAGGACCTGATCCCACTTGCATCAGGTTATACCGAAGGAGCCGAGGTCTTTGAAGCAGAAGTCTCCCGCTTTATTGTCGAAGGCGGGACCGGAGACTCCCTTGTGACCATTCTCAAAGTCCCCCTCCCTTCAGCATTTTCAGCGGACAGAGCCGGTCAGGTGCAACCGTTCCTCCTCCAGCACCGCGATGAGGTTTTCGTTCGATCAAAACCAAACTTCATGCCCCAGCAGAATGTATCCATCAGCGGTGACATGATGTACCCGGGTGTCTATGCAATTCAGCGCAGGGGTGAACGGCTTTCGGAATTCCTCGACCGGTCGGGAGGGCCCACCAGCACTTCATATCTGGGCGGGGCCTTGTTCTATCGAAACGGGGAAAGGGTCCTGGTCGACTTCGCGGAAGCGTATTTTGAGAAGAACGAATTGCACGACATTATCATGATGGGTGGCGACAGCATTGTAGTGCCTTCGAACCCCCACACCGTTCTCATCGTCGGAGAAGTTAATAAGCCAGGTCTGCTCTCATTCCTCGACGGGGATGACGTCTCTGACTATATCGACAGGGCAGGAGGAGTCACGGATAGCGCCCTTTATGCCTTGCTTACCAAGCCAACAGGAGAAACGAGGAAGGTGGAGTTCGGAATGTTTGACTCCGATCCATCAGTGCTGGAGGGATCAACCATCGAGGTATTGAAAGAGCCGCCTCCGACCCCTCAGGAAAAGGTGGATTTTTTTGGCACCATCAAAGATGTCTTCGCTCTTCTGGCAAGCGTGGCAGCGGTCATTTTCATCGTGCACGAAACAACAAAATAGCGACCCATTGGTTGATCCTGCGAACAAGGTACTGCCGCAAAGAATTCTTCTCACAGGCGCAAGCGGGTTTCTTGGGCGCGCAGTCCTGAAGTTGCTGCAAAGGAACCCGAGTGCGATGGTCTTTGCCCCCGGGCATTCTGAAGTTGACCTTACATCGGGAAGTGCCATAGAGGATCTCTTCAAAAGCATTCGGCCGACGATGGTGATACATCTTGCAGCCGTAGTCGGAGGGATTGGCGCTAATCGGGAGCGACCTGGCACTTTTTTCTACGAGAATGCGATCATGGGCATTCAACTGATGGAAGCTGCCCGCCGCCATGGTGTTGAAAAATTCGTCGCAGTTGGCACAATCTGTTCATATCCAAAATTTACGCCCGTCCCTTTTCGTGAGGACGACCTGTGGAACGGGTATCCTGAGGAAACCAACGCAGCCTATGGACTCGCCAAGAAGATGCTGCTTGTACAGGCTCAGGCATATCGGACACAGTATGGCTTTAACGCGATCTACCTCTTGCCGGTGAATCTTTATGGCCCCGGCGACAACTTCGATCCCACCTCATCGCATGTGATTCCGTCATTGATTCGGAAATGTGTTGAGGCAAAGACTCTCGGCAAGGCCAGCATTGTTGTATGGGGGGATGGGATGCCGACACGTGAGTTCCTGTTCGTCGATGACGCTGCGGAGGGGATCATTCTTGCCGCAGAGGGCTATGACAAACCCGATCCGGTGAACCTCGGGTCCGGAGATGAGGTTTCAGTGAGGGACCTCGCAGAGCGCATTGCAACACTGACGGGATTTGAAGGAGAAATAGAGTGGGACAAATCGATGCCAAATGGTCAACCCCGTCGCAGGGTCGATGGAAGCAAAGCAGAAAAAGAGTTTGGGTTCAAAGCCCGCACACCATTTGTGGAGGGACTCCGACTCACAGTTGATGATTACGTCAGCGGATTTCAATCCGCGTCATCACGGGACACTATCAGGCATTCAAAGAGTATCTGAAATGCTATTTGTGCCAATAAGACCATCACGTGGCTGATCCCAATCAACCACAAATGAAAACCGTTCAGGAGTGGTTGTTCCCCGTCTGGACGGCAAGAACCGCAATTGTAAAATTTGCGGCTCTGGTGACTGGTCTGTCCGTCATTGTCAACTTCTTTTTTCTTCCCACTTACTACAAGGCAACTGCAACACTTCTCCCGGAGACAGAGAACGACAGACTTGCAACGCTGGGACAGTTTGCGGACATCATTTCCCTCGGAGGGGTGGATGCATCAGGAGGAGACATTGCCCGGCTTTATCCCGTCATCGTTTCAAGCGATGTGGTTCTTCAAAAAGTGATGAGGAAACAATATCAAACCC
>DAIPLH010000232.1:5052-5318 GCA_036769325.1 Bacteroidota bacterium | reverse complement strand
AATGCGGACGCATGGGCCTATCTCTCAACCGTCTACCTGCAAGACCAGGATTATGAAGAGGTTGTGTCCATTCTCGAAGAGGCAAGAACTCAGGTAGCCGACAACTACCTGATCAATCTCTATCTCGGAATTGCCTACACCCAGCTTGAACGGAACGTGGATGCTATCTATGTCCTTGAAGAAGCATGCAGGATTGACCCCAGAGACCTCAGGGCAGTGTCTCAGTTGTGACTCGTCTATGATGAGGAGAAAAGGTATTCGCAGCT
>DAIPLH010000232.1:0-5042 GCA_036769325.1 Bacteroidota bacterium | reverse complement strand
AACCCGGAGCCGCCCTTTCGAAGAATGGCCGGCTGTTTTCCGCCGACCGGGCCGCCGAGCTCCCCGCGCTGCCTCCGGGCCAACGGCTTCAGCGCTTCGACGTCTCCATGAGCCTCCGCGTGCGCGACCTGCTCGATTCGCTCTATCGCGGAGCCCTGAAGGTGGATTCCACCAGTCATCTTATTCTGAATAACTTCAGCTATAGTCTCGCAGAGCGCGGAATTGAACTTGATGAAGCCCTCGAGATGTCGCTGAAGGCTATTGCTGCTCAGCCGGACAATCCTTCCTACCTCGACACGATCGGATGGATCTATTTCCGACTTGGACACTACGCTGAGGCGGAGAAGTATATAAAAGAAGCCCTTGCAAAGGGGGATCCGAACGCAGTGGTTCACGAGCACCTTGGCGATGTCTATTTCATGATCGATGAAACCGATCTGGCGCTCGAGCAATGGAAGATTGCGCTTGAGCTTGACGGCAACAATGAGGCGTTGCGGGAGAAGATTGCCCGCGGTGGGCTATGATCCGAATCGCCGGTGTTCCGGCAGTTACGGCGTTCCTGTGCATCCTGGCTCTTTCGTCGTGCGCGCCGAAGCGGACTGAGCTGACACTTGACCCTACGGTCGTGGATGCTTCAACCCTCATCAGCAAGGTCCAGGACCGCACAAGGATGGTGCAATCACTGGAAGGACAGGGAACGGTTACGTTTGAAAGCCCCGGTTTCGGGGGGACTGCTGCTTTTGATCTCTCACTCAGGAAACCTGACTCACTTCTTGTTCTCCTCGAAGGCCCTTTCGGTATCGATATCGGAACTCTCTTTTTCAGCAAGGAACATTTCCTTGCTTATAACTCGCAGGAAAACCTGGTCGTCAAAGGTACACCCCGAGCCAACACTCTTCGCACCATCATCCCCTTCGACCTCTCGTTCGAGGAAGTTCTGAATGCTTTCTCAGGGACATTCGACATTCCGTATCAACCCTCAAATGTCAGATCGTATGCCGTTGATGAGGGTATGTTCCTGCTTGTTCTTTCCTGCGGTCCCAATGTCTGTTCGTACTGGATTGACCACACGCTCCCTCAGGTTACGCGCTATGAGGTGCATGACAACGAGGGAACCCTCCTCCTGCAGGCCACGATGTCATCGTTCACCGGGGACGAGGACGCTGATGTGCCAACCAGGATTGTGCTCTGGTTTCCCGGTGAGGAGAAGCAAATCGCAGTTCAGTATTCATCACTGAGGGTCAATCCCGGGGCCCTCTCGTTTGCCTACTCCGTTCCGTCCGACGCGCGGGTGCTGAACAGATGATGACCCTGAAAACCCATGTCCCATTGATCCTTGTAATGCTCGTTGCGTGCGGGACGTCCCTCTATGCGCAGGATGAGATCGGCAAGAGACAGGCGGACCTGGAGAATATCCGTAAAGAGATACGCAAGTCAGAGGAGAGGATTGGGGAATTCAGCAAGAACGAGAAAGCGACACTGGAATTGCTGGACTCGTACGACCGCAAGACATCCCTGGTAAGACGGCTCATTGCGGGCATTCGCAGGGAAGAACAACGGCTCCAGCGTGAGATCGACTCCATGAAAACGGAGATGAACAAGCTCGAAGCCCACCTTCAGTTTCTGAAGAAACACTATGCAGGATATGTTGCATCGGTCTACAAAGCGGGATCCATCCATGATGTCGAACTCCTCCTGACAGCAAGGTCCCTGAACCAGGCTCTGATCCGCTCAGAGTATCTCTCACGGTTTGTCGAACAGCGGAAGGTCGATGCGCGAAACATTCAGGAGAAGAAGGGGGAAATTGAAACACTGCAGCTTTCGCTTGCCGGGAGTCTGACTGAACAACGGCGCCTGCTCGCGGAGAAAGGGGCCGAAGAGAATCGGCTGGAGTCTTTGATTGCAGACAGGCAGGCCGGGCTGAAGAAAATACGCAAGGACAAGAAGTCCCTGCAGAAGGAGCTCGCCCGGAAGGTAAAGGCAGCAAAGGATCTTCAGAACGCAATAGCAGACCTGGTGGAAGCAGAACGGCTGAGGAAGGAAAGAGCAGATGGGGCCCTGCACCAACCTCCCCCGATCGAAAGTGGCTTCAAGGCAAAGAAGGGGAAACTCCGCTGGCCTATCAATCAGGGGTCAGTTGTCGCGAGGTTCGGGAACCAGACTCATCCAACATTGAAAACAGTAACAGAGAATCCGGGAATCGATATCTCCGTCAAGCCCGGTACGCCAGTCGTTGCCGTTGCCAACGCGCGCGTCGCACGGATCTGGTGGCTGGTTTCCTATGGGAACCTCATCATTCTCGATCACGGTGACGGCTACCGGACAATCTACGCGCATCTTGCGGACATTACGGTGACCGAAGGACAGACGATTGACGAGGGCGGAACGATAGCAACCAGCGGCGAGACTCTCGATGGTTCCCGCCTTCATTTCGAGATCTGGAAGGATCGTGAAAAGCAGAACCCCGAACAATGGCTGAGCCGGCGATGACGAAAAGAATGCTCGTTTTCGCAGGGGGGACGGCCCTTGTGTCTGCACTGCTCACAGCATTTCTGTCAATTCCTCTTGCATTTCTTGAAGAGCCCATCACGAGTCTCAAGTATCGACTGAGGGGTGGACAAGAGCCTGACAGCAACGTTGTGATCGTGTACGTCGACGGTGATGCGACGAAAACACTGGGCTGGCCTGTTCGCCGCAATTTCTACGCGCTGATGATCTCAACATTGGATCAGCTCGGAGCGAGCGCGATCGGCGTTGAAGTGTTGTTTGAAGAGGGGTCCGTGGAATACCCGGAGTACGATACCCTTCTCTCGACGATCGTACGCAACGCCGGGAACGTCGTCCTGCCAGGCTACTTTCGGGCAGTGAGTCCCGGAGATGATGGTGGAGGGTCATGGACGGGAAGCGAATTTCATTCTCCATCTGAGGGTCTCGGGCAGGCTTCAGCAGGTGTTGGACATCTCAACGTCCTGAACGGACAACAGATTCCGTCAATTATCCACTTTGATAGTAACAGCATCCCTGCGTTTGGCCTTGAGGTTGCCCGGATAGCCGGGAAGCCGGAATCGAACCCGATTCCCGGCACGCTGGAGCTGAATTATCCGGACCGCATTTCAGCGTTTCCTGTATATCCTTTTCTCGAAGTACTCCGTTCCTACGACGCTGTAATCCGGGGAGAAATTCCAACCATCCCGGTTGAATCTCTGAGAGGCAAGGTGGTGCTGCTCGGTGTTATTGCAGACGGCCGGAGCACGTTCCTTCCAACACCTGTGGATCCGCGCTATCCTTCGCTCGGAGTACATGCAGTTCTCGTCGAGAATATTCTTGGTGACAGATTTCTCAACACTCCTTCGACCTGGCTGCTGTTTGCTCTTTCCTTTTGTGTCGCTTTCGCTTGTGTTCTGAGCCTGGTTGGGTTCTCGCAAACGCTTTCGAGGATCATCATTGCCGGAGCAATTGTACTGTTCCTGGTCATCACCCAACTCCTGTTTTCGTTCGGGGCTGTTCAGATTCCTGTTGTTTCTGTACTCTCCTCAGGTCTCCTCGCAACGATCGGAGGAACATGGCGGCGACACCTGCACACGCAAAAAAGAATGAAGCGTCTGGAGCAGGAGCAGGAGGAGGTTGTTTCCCGGCTCCATGATCGCGAAGAGAAAGTGAAGGCGCTGGAGCAGGAGCTCCTGGATGCAAAGACGAACCATGCCGGGAACAGGATTGAAGAGCTTCAGGGTGAGATCAGGAAATACAAGGCGGAGATCCGTACTCTCTCATCGAAAGCCGATGACCTTGTTCCCTCAGCCGCACCGCCATCCCTTTCGAAACCAGTGCAGCTCGATGGAATCCTCGGGTCGGCTGAAGGACCGACACAGGTGGTTATCCGGCTTGTGGAGAAGCTTGCGCCGAGTGACGCTCCTGTGCTGATCCTCGGGGAGAGTGGAACAGGAAAGGAATTGATCGCGCGAGCGTTGCATCGGCTCAGCAACCGCTCCGCCGGCCCTTTTATTGCGGTGAACTGCGGAGCCCTCAGCGAGACATTGCTCGAAAGCGAATTGTTCGGGCACGAGAAGGGATCATTTACAGGAGCGATGAAGGAAAGAGCGGGTCGCTTCGAACTGGCCAATGGCGGGACAATCTTCCTGGACGAAATCGGGGATGTGTCGGAGGGCTTTCAGGTGAAACTCCTTCGTGTTCTCCAGGAAGGTGAGTTCGAGCGCGTGGGCGGCACCGAGACCAGACGGGTGAATGTCCGCGTCCTGGCCGCAACCAACCGGGATTTGAAACAGCAAATCGCCACACGGAAGTTCCGGGAGGACCTGTATTACAGGCTGAATGTCCTCTCCGTGGACCTCTCTCCGCTTCGGGAGCGCAAGGAGGATATTCCGGTTCTCGTCGGGCACTTTCTCCGGCGTGAGGATTCTCAACTGCAGATCTCCAGGAATGTTCTGACCGCATTCACCGAGTATTCGTGGCCCGGCAATGTTCGTGAATTGGAAAGTGTGGTCAAGCGCGGTGCCTTGCTCGCCCGGGCCGAGGGCCGCTCAATCATTACTCTCAAAGACCTTGGCGAGGAACTTCGAACAGCCATTGAATCATCAGCTGATCTCGATGACCAGATCCTCCAATCGATGCGTGAGAAAGCCTTCTCGAGAAGCTCCGTAACGGAAACAGCAGATGAGCTCGGGGGACTGAACAGAGGAACGGTCGCAGAGTATCTCCGGGGCCAGTTCCTTCAGGCCTTTGTGGAGAATGGGTTTGACAGGGAAAAGACCATAGGGTTCCTCTCGCTTTCCTCCGATGAGAAGACCAATGAAAGAGTGCAAAAACGAATTGATGAATACCTTGAGAATATCGCAGGCGTCGTAGACAAGTCCCAACCCTGGGAACATTCTCTTCCTCTCCTCCGCCCGAAAATGAAGAATCTTCCCCAGCGCTATCACCCCATGGTTGAACGGGTCGCAGAGGCGTTTTACCGTGGCCTCTGGAAGTTCTGATTCGATTTGTTGGCTTGGAGGTATTCAATCCACCAACTCCCTTTCGATTTG
>DAIPLH010000231.1:0-5322 GCA_036769325.1 Bacteroidota bacterium | reverse complement strand
AACGAGTCAGGTTTCTCGGCATCACAGGTCACTATGATCCCATGGTGCTGAAACGAGCAATCAGTGAGTATCCTTTTGACTCCATTCTTATGGCACTCAATGCAGCAGATAAACATAACAAGTCATTCATCGAGAATCTCCTTCCAACGGCGGTGGAAAAGAACATAGCCATAGTAGGCATGAAAGTGCCTGCCCGCGGAAGGATCTTCCGGAAGGGCGGCGTGGCGACCATGGAGACCGCCATGCGGTATGTGCTCACGCTCCCGGTGTCCACGGTCATCGTCGGCATTGAAACCATTGCACAATTGGAAGAAAATGTCAGGATCGCCCGGTTGTTCTCTCCGATGAGCCCGGCTGAAATGGCGGCAACGGAAGATTTGACCAAGGAATACTTCGCAGATGCAAGCTGGTTCAAGTCGACATGGTGAACCCGCTTTTTAATCTTTTTCGAAATTAGTGCTTCGTACTTCCTTCGATATTCGAATTTTGGGATTCGGATTTCCTGTTGTGTTGCTTTTTTACCTGAATATCTTTAGTATCTAACGGTTTTTGCAAAAGACCCATCATTCCTACGGAGCCCCTATGTCCTACCTTAACGCTGCAATACTCCTGCTGTTTGTTGGTTGTAACAAGCCAGATCCCGCTGATGAACCTCCTGTGGTGGAACAGCAGGTCAAGCCGAAACTTGAAAACCCCGCGCAGCTCGTTGCAAGCATGACGAAATACTATGTGGGCGTTCTTTCAAAGGGACCGAAATTCTCGGAAGAGAAGATTGCAGAGCGAATTGAGGCAACTTCAGGGAACTGGAAGAAGGCGGTTGCCGAGGGCAAACTTGTTGGTGCAGTCAGGGTCGCGGAGCCGGTCGACCTGTGGGGGTTGTTGTTCTTTAAGACTGAATCCATGGATGAAATGAAAGCCATCGCGGACAACTCCGTCCTGGTGAAGGAAGGACTTTTGAATGGCGAGGTCATCAAAGTATGGGGAACCCGGGGACTGGGTGCCGAACTTGCTGCTACACTCAAGGACGATCCGGATGCGAAGATGAAACAAGAGACGTATTATATGGCAATCTACAGGAAGGGGGAAAACTGGTCCGAGAAGTCCGATGATCCCGCCACACGAGAAGCTACGGCAGAAGGAATGCAGTACCTGTTCGATACATACAATTCGGGGGCACTCAGATTCTATGCAGCTGTTGAAGACATGAACCGGCCGGCACGAGGGATGGCAATTCTGAGCTCCTCTTCCCTTGAAGAGGCGAAAGTGCTCGCCGAAAAAGGACCAATGGTGGTGAAGAAGTGGCTGACGGTGGAGGTTACCCCCGTCGAGATCATTGGAGGAGTGCTTCCCTGATTTCCTGAGATCCCCGAAAACCCTTGAAAAAGCCGGCCTTTGTCCGGCTTTTCTGTTTCCTTCCAGGTCTCTACCCTCGATATTCCTATTCCTGTTTGATCGCCACAGAAGTTCCAGTCTGGTCGTTCACACGTTTGGAGAAGATGAGGGTCTCAACGGTGTCGTCGCCGCTTGTTGTGATGGCAAGCCTTCCGTTCAGGAACCCGAACCTTGTGGCACTGTCCAGACTCTTCAGGAATCTGGACTCAACGATCATAGTTGACTCGGGACATGCCATCCTGGTGGACACGGGGGAATTGACTGAAATATCACCGGCAAACATCCCGCTTGTCACCGATGCAGAGTACTGGTTGCAGCCGCTCTTGCCAACAAAACGGTTTTCCTGATAGGCCAACGTCACTTCTATACCGGGCTGGAGGTGCTCGTTGAGGCTCCATTGCTCGAGGACCCATTCTGATCCTCCCATGACCTCCGGCGACATTCTTCCGTGACCACGCAGAGTTTGCAGCGCGAATCCCTTCGGTAAGAGCTTCCATTCCTTGGTCACAAGCTCTCCGGGACAGCAGAGCTGGTCAAATGGCGCCGCCTCAACGATGTCGAGATAGAGTGTTCCGTCCTTGATTCGTATCCCACGGACCTGTGTCCTGTCGCCAAGCAGTTCGGTCCCGGGATTGACGACTTTCCCATCCTCACGGGTTGCGACAGCCATGTACGTGTAGATCTCTGCCCCGCCGAAGGTTTCTGTAAGCAGGACGATTGCTTCCATGGTTCCGTTGCTGTCCAAATCGCCCGACACGAGAAAGTCATCCACGAGCTGAACCCTCATTCGGGAGGAATCCCGCCTCGCCACGCTGTCCGCCCAAACTCCATTTCGAAGGGTCACGTCTCTGGTTCCACGGTCCAGACCGTTGAAGGTCGCATTCCTGAGCTCGTCCAGTGACGGAGGTGGCTCAGGAGGTCCGAAGCACGAGACGATAAGCCATAAAGGAGTGAGAAAGCCTAAGAATCGAAAAAAGGATCGTGTTTCCATCAGTGTTCCGGTTTGTATTTCATGAATGGACAGAGAATAGTGAAAAGGCGGTGTGAAAGCAAGGGTTGATTCTTCGTGGTAAGAGATCACCACAAAGGCACAAAGGCACGAAGGGGAGACGGGATCTGTGGAAATCATATTCCAATCTGTGGTATCAGTGTTACGCGCTTGCGCTAGTCCACCAAATCACTCATATTAAAACTAATCCCCTTCCTATCAAACTCAACTCTTTAGGCATCCACGTGGCTTTCAATCTCTCCCATTGATCCACAGGAGGTTCGAATGAAAACAATTTCTCTTCTTGCAAGCATATTGCTTTCCACGCAGGCCTTTTCGCAGTCTGCCACCTTCTATTCGGTCGGTCCGGGCAACGTCAATGGAGTCTCACCCGATGGGAAAGTCGCCGCAGGGACTTATTTTACAACGGCTTTTTTCTGGACTGAAGGCACGGGGCAGGTCTTGCTCGGTGAGGGCGAGGCATTCGCAGCAACAAACGACACAACGATCATCGGCCGGTTTCGTGATCCGAACACGGTGACTCCGAATGGAGACCCAACACTGGTGGCCGGTTTCTGGAAGAACGGAACGTGGACGTCAATCGGAGGACTTCCAGGCGTTGACCCATTTGACTCAGAGTTGTACAGTCACGGCTACGGAGTTTCGAGCGACGGTTCGACCATCGTTGGTATGGGATGGATGCCCAATTACAGGGTTGAAGCGTTCTATTGGACGGAAGCGACAGGGATTGTTCCGTTGGGCCAGGATGGCGGGTTCAACAGTCGGGCCAACGCCGCAAATGCGGATGGCTCGGTGATCGCTGGTTGGGACGGAGAGTCGGGCGGTCCGGATCGACGCGCATATTACTGGGACCCCGCACCGCATTTCATGGGCGGGTTTGACGCGACCTATCCCGTCGGAGAATCCCGGGCAATCAGTCCGAATGGAAGATACATTGTTGGTGAGTCTGTTGGTCAACCGTTCATCTGGACGGAGGCAGGCGGCTTGAAGCGATTTCTTGACGATCATGTGTATCCTGACGGGGGATCCGGATTGAGCATTACCGATGCAGGCGTCATGATAGGAGGCGTGAGGGAAACACTGACCGATTCATGGGCGTTCTACAAGACCCTGGAAGGGGAGGTGACTCCATTACGAGAGTATCTTATCGATCAGTTTGGTGTTGAAGGATTGGAACGGTGGTCGTTCAAGTGGGCAAATGGGATCTCCGCAGATGGCCTCACGATAGGTGGTTGGGGATATCTGAAGACCGATGTTCCTTCGTTCGGAGATGCCTTCGTGGTGAGGTTGACCCCGCCAGTGTCAGATGTGGCGATGCAGATTTCGATTGATGAAACGCTGCTTCCGGTTCCGGCAGATGGCGACACGATTCCGTTTGTGCTCGGCGTGACAAACAACAGCGCCGAAAGTGTCTCAATGCCATTTGCCATCCACTTGAGTTTGCCGGATGGAATGTCGAGAATGGTCCGTGAGGAATCGGAATTTCTCCTCGGTCCGAACGAAGTGACGGAGAGAAGCAGAGACATGAGAATTAACGCGGAGGGCCCTCCGGGAATGTATGAGGTTGTCGTGCGATGGGGAGCATATCTTGAGAATGCCTCATCCTTTCCGTTCGAGAAAACAGGATCGATGATGGCGCAAACCCGTAAGGAAATGCCCGCGAAGCCGGTTCTTGGTCAGAACTCACCCAACCCGTTCAACCCCGCGACAACCATTTCGTTCACACTTCCTCAGCAGGGACACGTATCGCTTGAGGTTTACAGTGTGATTGGACAGCGTGTCGCCCAATTGGTGGATGGCGTAAAACCCGCCGGACAGCATCAGGTTGTGTTCGAGGCCGGGGATCTTGCGAGCGGAATCTATCTGTACCGTCTCCAGACAGCAGGTTCTGTCGAGACAAAGAAGCTCATTCTTATGAAGTAAGTTCTTCCCCGATCCTCCACAAGGGAAAGCCCGTTGTGAAAGGCGGGTTTTCCTTTTTGTTTGCCTGAGCGGTCTTGACACTCAGGAGAGGTTTGGATATGATAGAGGGAGATTCTTGTGAAGGTTGACGGTACAAACCCCCAATTTGCAACAGGATTCGTGAGAGTCCGTACATGAGACCTCCCCGGTCGCTATAATCGCATTTCAAGGAGTAAAGAATGTCACCCCTAAGGATACTCGCTGGATCATTTGCGGTCTCTGTTCTCGTTTGCGGGCAGGTCTTCCCGCAAACCTCAAACCGCCCGCAGCAGAACGAATTTCCGGATGATCGATACATTCCGGTGGACCGGGCATCACAGTCCCGCTCGCCAGCCTACCGGGTGACGAAACCCGGCTTTTTCTCGGTTCAGGTGAATGTCGACAGCAATGGCCAGAATATCGTTGGCGACGCAGCCAACGAACCGTCGATTGCTGTCAACCCGGTGGACCCGAACCGGGTCGTCATTGGATGGAGGCAGTTTGACACGATCTCCAACAATTTCCGGCAGGCAGGCAACGGCTATACCACGGATGGCGGACTGACCTGGAATTTCCATGACGTCATTCAGCGCGGAATTTTCCGCTCTGACCCGGTTCTGGATTCGGACGCTGAGGGGGTTATCTATTATAATAGTCTGACCTCAAATGGCGGCGACTATACCTGTAAGGTGTTCAAGTCCACCGATGGCGGTGTAACGTGGGATGACGGGGTGGATGCTCAGGGTGGCGACAAGCAGTGGATGGACATTGACAAATCAGGCGGGCCGGGGGATGGTTATATCTATGCGTATTGGACGCAGAACTTCAGCATTTGTTCTCCGGGATTTTTCACGCGTTCAGCAAACCGTGCCGCGAGTTTTGAAGCCTGTATTGAAATCGATGGGAGTCCGCAATGGGGCACCCTTGCAACGGGGCCTTCGAGTGAGCTTTACGTTATTGGCACAGACTTTTCCGGATAC
>DAIPLH010000230.1:2006-5332 GCA_036769325.1 Bacteroidota bacterium | reverse complement strand
CTTCCTCCAGAACAGACTGGCGGACCAGTTCTGAGGTTTTGATGGATGCAAACTCCGTAAAGCCTCCGGCCTTCCGGATTACTTCTCTCAGATAGGTTTTGTCCCTGCTGATCGGATACACCCCGGGGAAGACCACCTCTCCTATGACATTGACTGTAAAATCTGCCCGCGAGTCCGGATGTGCCCGAACGACGATCCGGTCGCCGGGTTCCAGCGCGTGGTCAGGTATTTCACGAGCGAGCAGGGCTCTCCCGTCAAAGATTGTGGAAACCATTGAGTCTCGTTTCGGATCAAAACGAAAGAACTCGAGACTATCAACAATAGCCTTTGAGGTAAAGCCTTGTGAGATACCCAAGATGTCTCTAATGCTGTCTCCTCTCACGTATTCAACCCGTCCCGGGACATTTACTTCACCGTATATCCCGATCGCACTTCGCTCAAGATCCTTCCGGGGAACAATCACAACGTCGCCCTCGCGCAAATAGGGATTCCAATGGCCTTTCTTGGTTGCCAGGAATTTGCTGATATCGACAGGAGACGACGTGCCATCATTGTGTCTCACCGTGACGTGTCGCGTCGACATCGTTGAGAGAATTCTTGTGAGTTCATCCTGAGTCTGTAACGACTGAATCCTATTCGCCTCATCAATGGCTTTGTCCGCCCGGTTAAACGCACGGAGTTCGAATGACCCTGGATTGAGAACGTTCCCGCGCACCCAGACAACAATCGGTCTGGGGGTTACAAGCGTTACGCTGGGCTCCTCCTGACCCCCCTTGTACCTGTTCCCGATCTTTTTTCGGACGATTTTTTTGACCTCGCTCAATTTGAGGTCAGCCACGCGAACCTCTCCTATAGTTGGGATGATCAGAGTGCCTTCGGGCGAGACTGTCAACAAGTAACTTGTTGGCGGACTGATCCAAATGTTCACCGAAAATACATCCGATGGACCTACATAGTATTCATCAGGGTTTATTATGGACTCAAGGGCAATGCCCGGTTGTTGGGTTGTTGACGAGAGATCCTGCCTTTCGACCCGGTTCAACAAATCAAGCGTAGTTCCGTTTTCAGTCTGTGCCTTGACGCAATACCCCAACGGAGCAAGAAGCAATCCAAGCAACAGAGTAAGTGCAAACGTACGGCAGGTTTCAACGGTCGTCATACATTACCTTGTAATAGTCCTTGTACTCACCGCTCAGCACGTGTTTCCACCAATCGCCTTTCTCCATGTACCAGCGAGCTGTCCCGTCCAATCCCTCTTCGAACCGGTACGATGGCTTCCATCCTAACTCTTTGGAAATCTTCCCCGCGTCCATGGCATACCTCCGGTCGTGTCCCGGTCGGTCCTTGACAAATGAGATCAGAGATTCAGGCTTTCCAACTTCCTTCAGAATCCGCTTTACAATGTCGATGTTCTTCCACTCGTTGTTGCCGCCGATGTTGTAAACCTCACCCGGTACACCCCTTTGCAGAACAAGGTCAATTGCGCGGCTGTGATCGTCCACATGGAGCCAATCTCTCACGTTCAGCCCGTCGCCGTACACCGGCAGCGGCTTATCGTTGAGGGCATTGATAATCATGAGCGGGATCAGTTTTTCGGGAAACTGGTACGGTCCGTAGTTGTTGCTGCACCGTGTGACAACTACGGGAAGGCCATACGTATGGTGGTATGCAAGCGCCAGCAGATCGGAGGCAGCCTTGCTTGCAGCGTAAGGACTGTTGGGATGAAGAGGCGTTTGTTCCGTGAACTTGCCCGTATCTCCGAGAGAACCATAGACTTCGTCCGTGGAAACGTGGATGAACCGGTCTATTCCGTGTTCCCGTGCTGCCTCAAGCAGGACTCCGGTTCCGGCAACGTTGGTTTGGACAAAGATCGCTGAACCCATAATGCTGCGGTCCACATGTGACTCGGCGGCCAGATGGACAATGGCATCGCTCCGATTCTCGGCCAGCACGGTACGGACCATGGCGGCGTCGCAGATATCCCCTTTGATGAACCTGTGGCGCGGGTTCTCCATGACGTCGGACAGGTTTTCAAGGTTCCCGGCATACGTCAGCTTGTCAAAGTTGACCACAGTGATGTCAGGGTGGTCGTTAAGAAGGTATCGGACGAAATTACTTCCGATAAAGCCCGCGCCGCCTGTGACAAGGACGTTCTTCAACGGTCAGTCCAGCCTGAAAATAGTTCCGGGATCCTGTTCATGTCTGATCTCATCAACCGGTTCCTTCCGGCCATGGCCAGCATAGAGACGGTTGGCACAGTTGACGACCATCCTTGTCGCCGATATTCCTGTACGCGTGGACAACCCCGGCGGGTACGATCACGGCCATGGGTGCATCTTCGCCTGCAACAATGACCTGGCGATTCATGTGGGTGGGTGAATCCTTCCGGTTATCCCACAGGTAGATCCTGAAATTCGAAGGTCCCAGAAAGCAGAAATAGTCTGCCTGGTCGGCGTGCTCGTGCGGTCCGCGGGCGATACCGGCGTTTGTGACTGAGATATACCCCATGACCGGCATGTACTTCCTTTCCGTCTCATCCTCCCGAAACAGCTCGCAGAGCCATCCGCGTTGATCGGCAAAGCGCTGGAGGTTCCTCACTACAACATCATTGATGGTGCCATCTCTGAACATAGAATGCCTTACAAGATACCTTTACATCTCAAGCAAACGAATCGTGAATTCCAGACGTTGAGGACTAACGGATCTATGACGCGTTCTGACCAATCGAACCGAGTCAGTAGCAAATTTGGAGGGGTTTTCTCAGCGAGATTTGTTGGAAAATTTAGGTAAAAATTACGTACTTTCGTGGGGAAAGTCAATGAGTCGTGGGATATCGCGGCTTCTGCCCTTACTCACGTACCAAGAAATCACTCACCATTCATCGAAACGGGTCCTGCCAGGTACCTTTCGGGATAACAATACTCCCTGCGTCGCTCGATCGATCCGGGATGAGGAAACAAGCTTATGAAGAGTGTTCTCAGTCTCCTCCTTGCGGTTGTTGACCTTGTATTGCTCCCCTTCGTATACCCTGCAGCGGCCATACTGAAGACAGTAAGGAGTATTGGCGTTCGAAGGCTGAGGAACTGCAAGCGTGCTCTGTTGCAGGTGGGGGTATTTCCAATCCGCGATCATTACTATGAACCGCTGTTCAATGCACGAAATCTCGGACGCCCACTAAACGAATCCCGATCACTTCCCGGAATAGACTGGAACCTAAGAGAACAACTGGACCTCCTGGAAAAATTCACATTCGCGGACGAGCTTCGTGATACCCCGCGTCATGGGGATAAGGCGACCCTCCATATTGACAATGGTTTCTTTGAGGC
>DAIPLH010000230.1:0-1996 GCA_036769325.1 Bacteroidota bacterium | reverse complement strand
ACCTCATCAGATTGATGAGGCCTTCAAGGATAATTGAGATCGGAAGCGGCCAATCAACATTGGTTGCAGCGAGAGCGGTAGCAAGGAACCGGTCGGAGGTTCCCGATTATTCATGCAAGCATATTTGCATCGAGCCATACGAGAACCGATGGCTGGAGAAGACGAGCGTGACTGTGATCAGGCAGCCCGTGGAGCAGATTGAGCGAAGCTTCTTCAGTCAACTGGAAGACCGCGATCTTCTCTTCATAGATTCATCACACATGATCAAACCTCAGGGTGACGTCTTAGCCGAGTATCTTGAGATCCTTCCTTCGTTGGCATCAGGTGTTATCGTGCATATACATGATATCTTCTCACCGAGAGACTATCCGGCGAATTGGGTTCTTGACGAAGTGAGATTCTGGAACGAGCAGTACCTGGTTGAGGCTTTTCTCACAGGTAACAGAGAATGGAAAATCATCGGTTCACTGAATTTCCTGTACCACAACCACCACGAGGCACTCAAGGCAAAATGCCCATTTCTGACTAGAAAGAATGAGCCTGGTTCATTCTATCTTCAAAGGGTCTCGTAGGCCGATGAACTGGCAAAATTAATCGTTCCTGGAACGAAACATCGGTTTCCCCCCCCCATTTGCTCTCCGCTCTTCCGATTCATCAATCATCACCCCAATTGGGACATGACTCAGTCATGTCCCTCCTAAGCCCCCCGGTATCACCTGATACTATTTAAGCAGCACGAGCTTCCTCGTCTCCGTGAACTCACCTGCCTGCAACCGATAGAAGTACACGCCGCTTGAGTAAACAGTCGCATCCCATTGCACGGTATGAGCTCCTGCATTCATGCGCTTAGAAACCAGCGTCTCTACTTCATTGCCGATCACGTTGAAAATCTTTAGGGAAACGTCAGTTGACTTTGGCAATGAAAAATTGATGGAAGTGCTTGGGTTGAACGGGTTGGGAAAGTTCTGCATCAAAACAAACTGTCCTGGGCCAGTGGAAGTCCCCGCGGGCTGGACAGTATTGATCACGGCACTCAAGAGGACATAAGAGAAAGAGTAGCTACCATCAATATTATCACAGTTGAAATTATATGACAGTTCACCCTGAGATTCCTGAAATTCCAAGGATCCGTCAGCTACCACACATCCTTCAGCTCCATGCCAAATGAGTGTGAGTGATCGATCCATGCTGTACCTGAAGACTATATGATTGGTATCTATTGGAGATTCGGAGAAAGGGAAGACATCAAATGCTCCTGGAGATGGATTGTAGAGTTGATGAAGACCTGCGTGCCGCTCAACAAGTGTAAAGGGTGCCGAATCAATGATCGTGTCACTCGAGCAATTGCTTTGAAAACACCCGTCACACACCAGATCCCGACTGCCGATGAAATTCCATATTGTGGAATCGGCTGTTCCAACTGAATCGACAATAACAACTTCTTTTGTACCGTAACATTCACCGTAAAACCCACCATGGAATGAACTATAAGACGAGAACCGATATGTCCATTCATTGTCAATTGCCAGAGGGAGCAGATCGAACAGTCGCAATGTATCTCTGTCTTGCGAGAGAATTGTCGGCGAACATACTGTCATACCCCCAAGGCTAATAACCAACGCAACTACGAAGCGAATAATTGTCCCGGAGTGTTGGCAGCGGAAATTAAGCAGCGAGAGCGGGAAGGTCGTTTTGATCATGAACAGCACTCCTTCTATGAGCTTCCAAAGGGTCCTGGTCCGAAAGATACGGCGGCTTGTGGAGAGATTCAATCTGGGACTGAAGGCGTTCGCATACCATTCCAGCCCCCGAAACTCACAAAATCAGAGCACTGCAAGCCTATGGCACAGATTGCAACCTTAGGCAAACCTCATGTCAAATCCAATTCCGTCACAACACAGTTTTTCTCACCTCATCAACACAACCTTCTTCGCCTCCGACCAGATCGCGCCGTCACTGGAAATAGCGGTCAAGCGATACACGTACACCCCGCTCG
>DAIPLH010000534.1:0-1554 GCA_036769325.1 Bacteroidota bacterium | reverse complement strand
AGCCCCATTCGATTCTCTTTATTGCGACTCAGGGGGATTCGCAGGGCGCGAGTTCAGCCCGCGAGTTCGAAAAACAAACGGGGTTTCCCGTGCGTGTGCAGATCTATGAGAACTCCGAGGCTCGCGGCGTCAAGGTTCTACAGGACATCCCCGAAGCATCTGGGTTGATGATCGATTGGCTGCAGAAGATGTAGCATTCCGGCAAAACCAGAACGCCGAAGATCCGTGATGGGGGCCAAGGCGAGTGATTGTTGTCAAGGTTGGCGGGAGTCTTGGAATTGACTACGATGCGGTGTGCTCGGATCTCGCATCCATCGTCAAGGCTGGGCGACAGGCGATCCTGGTGCACGGTGGCTCGGCCGAGACTAACCGCGTTTCAGAGCAGCTTGGCAAACCGCCCCGCATGGTGACTTCCGTCTCAGGCTACGAGTCCCGATATACAGATCGGGAAACGCTCGAAATCTTCGAAATGGTTTACTGCGGCAAGATGAACAAAGGCATTGTGGAGAGGTTGCAGAGAAATGGGGTCAATGCTGTTGGCCTGTCAGGACTGGATGGACGCATCTGGGAGGGTGTGCGGAAGGCGACGATAACGATTGTCGAGGCTGGCAAGAAGAAGGTGCTCAGAGATGATTTCACCGGAAAGGTGGAGAAGGTCAACTTGGGCCTGATTCACCTTCTATTGGCCGGGGGCTTCACCCCGGTCTTGACGCCGCCCGCGATCAGCTATGAAGGTGAAGCCATTAACGTGGATGGCGACCGGGCTGCTGCCATACTGGCGTCAGCACTGAAGGTCGATAAGCTGATTATTCTTTCGAATGTTCCGGGGCTGCTGAGGGATGTGCAAGATGAGGGAAGTCTGATTCCCGACATCCCTTTTGAGCACATTGAAGAGTTTGCAGCGTTTGCGAAAGGTCGAATGAAGAAGAAAGTCTTGGGCGCTGTTGAGGCGATTCGTGAAGGAGTGAAAGAGGTTGTGTTCGCGGATGCTCGAAGGGCCCTGCCGATCACAGAGGCTCTTTTGGGCAAAGGCACGGTGATCCATTAAATTGGGGAGAAATCTCCAAAGGCTGACCAGGATTCATCGATGATGCCTTAGCCCCCAAGTTGAGCCCGTACCTGCTCATTCACCAGCTTACCGTCCACAATCTTTCCCCCAAACCTACCCATCACAGTTTTCATCACCCGACCGATGTCCTTGGGATTGGTTACCTGTAGTTCGGAGATGACTTCTGTCACGACCTGCCGGATCTCCTGTTCCGAGACCGCAGCCGGTAGAAATGACTCCAGAATCTTCAGTTCGTCTTCTTCCCGCGCCACCAAGTCTGCTCTCCCACCCTTCTTGAATTGCTCAATCGAATCCTTGCGCTGCTTTACGAGGGTGTGCAGGACCTGGAAAACCTCGGATTCTTCAAGGGTTCGGATCTTTTCGATCTCTTTGTGCTTAATCGCTGACTTCATCCCGCGGAGGACGTCCAGCCGGAGCGCGTCCTTGAGTCTCATGCTGTCCTTAATGTCTTCTTGGATTCTCTCTTGAATCGTCATCATTGACCC
>DAIPLH010000009.1:9352-19635 GCA_036769325.1 Bacteroidota bacterium | reverse complement strand
CCTCCTGAAGTCTGCCAAGCCTGATTGCGTCGTCATGCACCGCCTTCCGGCAAACAGAGGCGAAGAAATCACCCGGGAAGTCCTCGACGGAAGTCACTCGATCGTCCTTCAGCAGGCAGAAAACAGACTTCATGTACAGAAAGCGATCATGACCTATCTCATGACGCGCTCCTGAAAAGGGCAAACCGGAGCCAAATGGCTTGCTCTCCCACCTGTTGCAAATCGTAGTCACTTGGACTACGAACAGGACATTTCTCCCCTCAAATAGGTCGAAAAACGACTGTTTTCCTCCGGATTCTTCGTGGCACGCCAATTGGGATAACTGTGTGGGAATACAGTTCAACAATAGGGCATGCACATGAAAACAGTAATGGCGTTGATTGTCTTGTTTGGAGTCAGTCTTTCCGAGGCCGAAAGTCATGGAAGGCACTCACGGGCATTCGCGGCCTTCCACGTTTCCCTTAGTCATCACGGGGAGTGGGTTCATTACGATCAGGATCTCTACGTCTGGCGTCCGGCTTATGTCACCGCTGGTTGGCAACCATACACAGTTGGACAGTGGGTGTGGACGGTCGACGGGTGGTATTGGGAATCGGAAGAGCCGTGGGGATGGGCGACCTATCACTATGGCCGCTGGACCTATGATGACTACTACGGCTGGGTATGGATTCCGGACCTCGAATGGGGACCAGCGTGGGTTGAATGGCGTACTGGTCCCTCATGCCTTGGCTGGGCGCCGCTCGGACCATATTCCTGGGTTCACTGGTCGGTTGGTCCCCACTGGGGATACACAACCACTCCGGTTCGACACTGGGTGTTCGTTGACTATAGGAATATCACCCAGCACAAGATTCACAAGCACCTTCTCGCCTCGAATCACAAGCGGAAATATTACGAGCAGACCGAGAAGGCACCTGTTGGCGGACGAAGAACCTTTGGTCCTGATCGCGGCGAAGTTGAACAACGCGGGAAAATACGTGTGAATGAAACGCGTGTCAACAGAGAAACGATCGAGAACCGCAGAACATCCCCGATTGCCCGCGCACCACAGCCACAGAGCGTTGATGAAAACAAGAAGCGGGGTCCGGTTGTGACCGGAAGAGTTGATGATGTCCGGAAGGCTTCTCCTGGCCGGACTATTGAAAAACCGAAGCCGAAAGCGGGCGACAGAGGTCCTGATCGGACCGAGTCCTCAGGAAGGAAGGATCCGGAAAGAACGCGAATCAACGAGAGTGACAGCCGACCTTCCCCGGCGAGGACAGTCCCTCGGGTTCCAAATGAGGAGTAGAGAATACGGTATGCAGAAAAAGAAAAGCCCGCTCTGAGCGGGCTTTTTGTTTGAGGAACAACGTCATTTTCGCTTCATGGCGAGGAAATCGGCCTTGCGGAGAAGGAGTTGCTTGGCTTTCGAGATTGGTATGGAAAACCATTGCTCCGATGCGGAGCTCTGCACCAGATAGGTGTCCGTCGGGTCGTCGAAGTGAAAGCGAATGGTCCGATCCCCGACGGTAATGACCGCCGTCAGAGGTGGGAGATGCGTGATTGTTGTGTCAACAAACCCCTGTGTATCAAACGCCGACAGAGACGCAATGAAGCTTGTTGGTTCCCCGATCATCTCCTGGTCGACCATCCAGACAGTATCGTGTTCGGTGACAGAAAAAGTGGTATCTCCGTAAGCAAAGCGCACCTCAGCCAGATTCTCTCTGGGAGAGCGGAAGATAGTTTTGTCTCTCCAATCCGGTGCCTTCCGGTCGAAGACGGTCCCAAACGTTCCCACTGCAATATGAACCTCATCTGATCCTTCTGCCCGCACATAGGTTTCGGTGAAAGACGTTGTCGTCTTTCCAAACCTGATTGCGGCCTTCTCAACAGGCCCTTCGTAGAACCGCACAAGCAGTCCCGTGGAATCCACCTGGAAAAGGTTCTGTTTCTCCGGATTGGTTGAAACAACGCTCTTGATTTCAATTGTGCGTCCGCTTTCGATAGCCCGTGTCACCATGAATGCAGCTGCGGGGTAACGGATCGGGTCGGTGATCATCCATGTTCCGCCCGTCTTCTCCAGGACCACGTGGCCCTTCGAGGATGTTACCTCGAATCTGGAAATTGCAGCAGAGTCATACTCAACGAGATAGTTGGCCTCGGCGTCAGACCTGCTTTGCTCCCCCGGTCGCTGAAGGACAAAGTATGCCGCAATGACGAGAATAATAAGGATTGCCGCCGGGAGAATCGTCGATCGTTTCATGGTCATAGAGAGAGAAGAGAATGAAAATTGTTCAGAGTTTGGTCAGGCTGCTTCCAATGCCTTCCTTCTCGCCTGCCTGTTTCTCCACCGGATCAGGCCATAGCAAAGAACCAAAACGGGTGGTGCGATAAGACTTCCATACTTGAGGAGGTTCCTGGTCCCGTCGGCCACCTGTTCGAGCGGCGGCTGGGAAACATCCTTTGAGCGAATGGTGATCAGGCCCGCGTCGTCGACAAGATAGTCGATCATGTTTGCAAAAAAAGTGACATTGTCATTATTCCCCAGATACGGATCACGGGGGAAGTCACCGTCCCCTACAACAATGATCCGGCTCTCAGTGCTCTTCAGGAGCTTTGTATCAACCGGCACGATGCCGGCTGTTGTTGAATCCACCGGAATTTCTCTGTTCGCGTACGCGCTTGTGAATTGTCCGCTCACAAGCCACGCGAGCGGGATATACTGTTCTGAAAACTCTGCCGGCGAATATTCAGTGAGCGGATTGATCATGAAGATCTTGGTCACCCTCCCGCTCTGCTGTGAAGAGGTGATGAGGGGTTCGCCGTGGAGTCCATTCACGGACAGCCCAACAGTATCGACCGAGCTAACGAAAAAGAGGACCATTCCTTTCAGGTCCTTCACGATCATATTCTCAGGGTTGAAATCACTTGCCACGGGAAGCAGCGGAAACGGAATCTGCGATTGAACGTTGAAGCCAAAGGATTGCTGGACGATACTGATGTTTGCACACCGTCTGTCACGGATGAGATCGGGGTTGATCCGGATCCCATAAGCGCCGAGCATCTCATCCATCCCGAGGTTCAGCTCCCGGCCGAAACGCTCCTGCAAACTGGCGCCAACCCTGTTCAGAAGAAAGGCAATCCTGCCGCCGCGCATCAGATACTGGTCGAGCTGATACTGATGGCTCTCGGGAAGCGGGGTGGCAGGGGCCATGACAACGAGAGCCGTCACATCCGCTGGTACCGGTGTTCCTCCGCCGACATCGACCGTGGTGAGCTCATACTGGCCGGCCATCGTGTGCTGAATTCCTTGCAGCTCCTGGAGGCCTGGCTCTCCGTGGCCGGTGAGAAAGCCAATCTTCTGCTTGCTCGTCGACGTCAGCCGCTTGATTGCCGCACTGATATCGTACTCAAGCGAAGAGAGGTTCTGAATGAAAGGGATCACCTCTTTCCTGTCCTCATAGTGGAAGGCAAGTCCCATGTATGCCCGCTTCGACTCAAACTTATCATCCTCCATGACCTGCACCTGAACGGGGGCTATTCCCTGGCGCTGCGCTTCCTGTTCGCCGACCTCCCCGTCGGGGTTGATGAATTCATAGACGAGATTCCCGCCGGAGTAGGCCTTGTATTCATTCAATTGGTCAAGAACGGCGCGCCGGTATTGATTGTAAGGTGGAGGAAGCTCTTCCGTGATATATGCAGTGACAGCAATCTTGTCATCCAGAGATCCGACCAGCTCCTTGCTCGCATCGGAAAGCGTGAAGAGATCCCTTTCGGTCATGTCAACCCGGCCAAACAACCGGATGGAGATGACGTTGACAAGGACGAGTGCCGCGAGCACAAACCCAATGATCAGGAGCGAGCGCGATTTCAACGATCGAGTATTCATTTCAGCTTACCACTTTCGTCGTTCCAGTGAAACAGTTGCGAGCAACAGCGAAAAAGCCATGACCGAGAGGAAATAGAGAAGATCGCGGGAATCCACCACCCCGCGGGCAATGCTGGCGAAATGATAATCAACAGAGAGGAACTCCAGCGTCGTTGAGAGCCCCTCGGGAAGGAACATCAGCATCTTATCGATCAGAAAAAGTCCGAGCACAATGAGGAGAGTAACAATAAAAGCAACGATCTGATTCTCGGTCAGGCTCGATGCAAACACCCCGATGGCAACGTACACGCCTCCCATGAGCAACAGCCCGAGATAACCTGTGAAGACCGGGCCAAGGTCGACCTCGCCGATCGGGAGAATTGCCAGCAGATAGATCAGCGTGGGGGCCAGCGCTGCTGCGAGAAGGGTCCATGCAGCGAAGAACTTGCCAAGGACAATCTCCACGTCCCTGATCGGCTTTGTCACAAGAAGTTCGATCGTCCCCGTCTTCTTCTCTTCGGCAAGCAGTCGCATGGTAATTGCCGGTACGAATCCGATGAAGACCCATGGAACCATATCGAACACCGTGGACATGGTGGCAACATTCATGAGGAAGAGTGAACTGGTGAAGAACCAGCCGATAATCACCAGAAAGACGATGATCACAACGTAGGCAACGGGGGAGTTGAAGTACGATTGGAGCTCTCTCCGGTAGATAGGGTAGATATACGGTAGTGCGTTCATGAGGGACGGTTGAAGTTGATGAGAGGAAAAGGGTCAGGACATCGTCAGCTTGTGGAATACCTCTTCGAGGCTCGTGCTTCGCGTGCTCAGTTCCAGAAGAACCCAGCCTTCAGCGACTGCAAGACGGAATGCGGCCTCCCGTACGTCCCCTCCCTTTTCAACATGGAGCTGAAAGCGGGAGATTGAATCCTTGCGTGAAAGTAATTCCACCCCGGTTACTGATGTCAGAGATCGGAGTTTTGGTGCTATCTGTCCAAGAGGATCCGAAGCTGCGGTCCGGAGCTCGATTGTGACGCTCTCAGCTCCCTTGAAATCCTGTTGAAGCTGGGCGGGAGTTCCATCGGCGACGATTGTTCCCTCATTGATGATCAGAACGCGGTCGCACGTTGCCTGAACCTCGGAAAGAATATGGGTGGAAAGAATGAAAGTCTTTGCAAGCCCGAGCTGCTTGATCAAATTCCTGATCTCTACGATCTGATTGGGGTCCAGACCGCTTGTCGGCTCATCCAGGATCAGGACCTCGGGTTCATGGAGAAGCGCCTGGGCAAGCCCAACGCGCTGCTTGTAGCCTTTCGACAGCTCTCCGATGTCCTTGTGCCGGACGCTGCTGAGACCGCATACCTGGACCATGTCTTTGATCCTGGTTTGAATCTTTGTCTTTTCAACACCATGCAGTCTCGCGGAGTAGTCGAGATAATCCAGCACATTCATGTCCGGATACAGAGGGTTCATTTCGGGCAGGTAGCCGATCTTCCGTCGGACTTCCAGGGAGTTATCAAAAATATTCAATCCATCGATCTCCACCGTTCCCGACGTAGGGGGGACATAGCAGGTGATGATCTTCATGGTTGTGCTTTTCCCTGCGCCGTTCGGGCCGAGGAAACCGAGGATTTCCCCCGTCTTCACCTGAAAAGAAATATCGTCAATGGCTTTCTGAGTGCCGTAATGCTTAGTGAGGTTTCTGACCGTGATCGACATGGACCGTTCTGAAGATGTTTGACTATAGCACAGGGCTGGGAACAACACAAACAGCCGTAAATCTATTAAAAAGGGGGGAACAAATCAAGAAATTGGCTTGACCGGGATGATTGCCCAGGCAACCAGGTAGCCGATCAGGAGGGGGATGAGGCCTGTAATGAGGCAGGCGACGACAGCAGCGAGTCTGACGAGTGTGGGATCGAGTTCGAAGTATTCTGCGATGCCGCCGCAGACACCGCCGATTTTTCGATCCGCTACAGAAAGATAGAGTTTCTTCATTGTGTGTACCTGCCTCCCGTTTGGTGCGGGGTCATACGGGTTTTCCTGATTCGGGTTTCGAT
Source organism: Bacteroidota bacterium (assembly GCA_036769325.1). Taxonomy (GTDB): domain Bacteria; phylum Bacteroidota; class Ignavibacteria; order UBA10030; family UBA6906; genus DAIPLH01. Next base: position 13,725 of record DAIPLH010000009.1, on the reverse strand, counting down.
GGAACAGAGATTCCTGCTCCACTGAAAAACCCGAAGGCCATCGAGAGGAAGACTTTCTTCTCGACAGTTTTCATCGCATGTGCCGCATTGGGAACGACCTGCACCGATGCCTGAGGAAGCATTCGGGTGAGTTCTTCCGCTTCAAGCGGAGGAACGAATGTATCGTTCTGACCGATCGAAACAAGTACTGGAAATTGCGCACGAAGGAGATCGGAGACCGGAATTCCATCCGTCACCATACTCATGACGAGATCCTGCGACGTGTTGAGCAAATCCTTCCATCGCTCTTCCCCAGCGGCGGTCGGATGGTCCTGTTTCAACTTTTCCACATATGACGGGGACTTGCGAAGAAGCTCCTCGACATCCAGGTCCGCGGCCCCTTTCTTCATGACTTCCTGCGTCCAGAAGAACTTTGTTCCGTGCATGAGCAATGCATCGATCCTGCCGGCGTTCCGGATTCCGTATGCCATTCCCACATAGCCTCCGAGACTGTATCCGCACAGGTGAACACGTTCAAACCCGAGAGTCTCAATCAGGTTTTCAAGGTCCCGCACGAGCCTCCCGATGCTGAGTGTGCCTGCGGGATTATTTGTCTTGCCGTGTCCCCGGAGGTCGACCACAACAGTATGGAAGTGTTGGGCAAATTCAGGAACAAACCGGCGCCAGGTGTTTTCAACGGTCCCTAAAAGGCCGGGCAGAAGAATCAGTGGATGACCTCCACCAGATTCCTCGTAGTAAATCGCTGCGTCGTCAGAGAGAACGTATCCCATGATCTTATCCGGAGTCTGGATGTGAGATGTGAGATGTGGGATGTGAGAGGTTAACCAACGCGAAACGCGGAAGAGAGAAAAAGGAAGTCGGAATATTTTTCCTTTACTTCCGCGTTCCGCCTTTCCCCGAAGGGGTCCCTTTGGGACGCGTTCCGCGTTCTAGGCTATGTCTACCTCTTTGCAAAGATAGACGTCCTGAATCGCGTTCAGAAGCTTCACTCCTTCGGCCATTGGCTTTTGAAATGCTTTCCGTCCGGAGATCAATCCCGTTCCGCCCGCACGTTTGTTGATGACAGCCGTCTTTACCGCGTCTGCAAAGTCGTTCTCCCCTGAAGCTCCGCCTGAGTTGATCAATCCTGCGCGGCCCATATAGCAGTTCGCCACCTGGTACCGGGTGAGGTCAATGGGATTGTCGGTCGTGAGATCTGAATAGACCTTCTTGTGTGTCTTCCCGAAGTTCAAGGCAGTATATCCGCCGTTGTTCTCGGGAAGCTTCTGCTTGATAATATCTGCCTCGATGGTCACTCCCAGGTGATTTGCCTGTCCTGTCAGATCAGCTGAGACGTGGAAGTCCTTTTCCTTCGTCTTGAAGGCTGCATTGCGCGTATAGCACCAGAGAATAGTTGCCATTCCAAGGTCATGGGCATACTTAAACGCGGCACTAACCTCCTGGATCTGTCGTTTCGATTCTTCAGATCCGAAATAGATCGTCGCGCCGACGGCGACTGCTCCCATTTCAAAGGCCGTATCGATATCACCGAACATGATCTGGTCGTAGGTGTTCGGGTATGAGAGAAACTCGTTGTGGTTAATCTTCACGATAAAGGGAATCCTGTGCGCGTACTTTCGTGCGCAGGAACCCAGAACACCGAACGTTGAAGCGACGGCGTTGCAGCCTCCTTCAAGGGCAAGTTTGACAATGTTCTCAGGGTCAAAGAAGAGAGGATTGGGGGCGAACGACGCTCCGGCCGAATGTTCTATTCCCTGGTCAACAGGAAGGATTGAAAGATAGCCGGTCCCCGAAAGTCTCCCGTGGCCGTATATCTGCTGGAGATTCCTCAGAACCGGGATCTTTCTGTCTGACCCGATGAATACCCGGTCGACGAAATCCGGACCAGGCAGGTGTAACGCATCCCTGGATATCGTTTTGCATTGGTGTTTCAACAGCGTCGGGGCGTCTGAGCCGAGAGCCTGTTCAATAGCTCTGAAATCCATCACTCCTCCTTGGAAATCGCAGGTCGGTTGGGGTAAGTACTTCGGAAAAGCCAGTCAGGAATTGGTGACAAAAAGTAGCAAAAAACGGAGAGATTTCAAATAAGGAAGAATGTATGTCACTCACCGTGACACACGGCAACAACCTGTGGTTTGCAATATTTGCCACGACCGTCAACAGTGTGTGGAAAATATGTCTCCATGGACTGTTCCCTGTACACGCTCCATCGAAAATCGACCCCGTTTCATGGCTGGCCAAGCTTGGCACGGAATTAGAGACGTGTATGACAGAAGGGGAAACCTCACCACGAGGAAAAGAAGATGAAAAAGCAATACAAGTTTGCGGAATTGACGAAGGAGGAGAAGGAGTATCATGAAATGATCCTCCTCGAGGAGGTGGATGTTCAGGCCTGGTTCGCAATTGCTTTCAGCAGCATTTTTGATGAAGAGCTTTTTGTCACCGTGCAGTGACGAATGGGAAATGAATGAAAACCGTAACCCTGACGGCAGTTCTGACAATCATCCTCGGAATTCCCCTTGCAATATGGAAATATAGAGCACGACTCCTGCCGGTGCGATCCGGCATAGCTCCAATCACAAAAGAAGAGCGCCTTTACGATATTGATGACTTCCTAAGCTAGATTTCTACGAGAAAGCCTCCTTTTGGTGGGAGCGAGGCTTTCGTCAACTGAAAGGGTAGGGTGCCGGGATACACCCTATCCTTTTTTTTCCTTCCACCACTCCACCTGCTTTTCCCTGCCCTTGCAAGTAAATTTTGGATAATGTATCTTTGCCGTTGCAAATAACAGTACACCGTTTTTTGCGCTTTTGATGGTTGCGTTGCCTGATGGGTCAAGCCCTGACAGACAACGAAGCGCACAGAGGTGTTAGTCCGGAGATTTTCGTCACTACCACAATCTGTCTACTGTTAAGAGGCAATAAACCGGGTGCCCCATGAGGGCGGCTTAGCCGTACGTCCCAAGTTTCATCATTTGTGAGGAGTTATCTCATGGAAAAGGGCGTAGTGAAGTGGTTCAACGGAGCCAAGGGTTTTGGTTTCATCCGACGAGAGTCTGGAGAGGACGTGTTCGTCCACTACAAGGCAATTGTGGGTGAAGGCTTTAGGTCACTCAACGAGGGTGACCAGGTTGAATTTGAAGTTGAACAGGGCCCGAAAGGACTCCAAGCCTCGAAAGTATCGAAAGTCTGAAAAAAGCCCCCGTTTGACGCCCTCAGCCCTCCCCATGGTGGAGGGCTTTTCTTTTACCGACCCGCCTGAATCAGGATTGGTGCCGGTATTCTCTCGTAACTACTGTGTGAACTCCACCACGAATGCGATAGTCGACCGTGATTTTCATCTCTTTTGGTTTGGTGCAGGCAACGAGATCATCGAGAATACGGTTTGCGGCATGCTCCTGGTAAATCCCAACGCTACGGAACGACAGAAGGTAATACTTGAAGGATCTCAGCTCAACGCAGACCTTGTCCGGGATATATTCAATCCTGATAGTGCCAAAATCCGGCAGGCCTGACCATGGACAAACGGCAGTGAATTCGTCTGTCTCTATGGCAATAGTGATATCCTTCCCGGGATGTTCATAAGGGAATGTTTCGAGAGTATTGACATCGATGGCAGACAGGTCGGCGACGTCGTATCTCCGGTCGAGCGGGCGAAATGAAGGGTCTTGCATGGGGCAATATAGAAATCTGATTCAAGGAAAACAAAGTACGAGTAGTGTCTCAGTTTGAATTCCAATGAACTCACCCTCTAGCATGTGTTAAACCCGTCTCGAGACGAGGTCTCGGCCGAAGGCCGGACAATTTCCCCCTCCCTTACCAAGGGAGGGTCTACGACCCCGTAGGGGGGAGCCTGAGTTTCAATAGCCGGGTCTACGACCTCGTAGAGGGGAGAGTTCTATGAACGAAAACCAGAGAACCCAAAGTGAGACACCAACAAAGGACGAGCAAAGGTCAGTCGACACATAGGTGAAACAGTCTCTTGTTGAAACACAAGGAGTCTCCAGGTCTGACGAGGGTTATTTTCACAGAACGTGCCCTATGCCGACACTCTCATCCCTTCCTTGAAAGTCGCGTTTGATTTGAATATATTGGGCAGCCGGGTCCGGACTCCCTTCTCACGGATCCAGGCTGTCTGATTTCTGAAACATTGGAATTTGATGACAGAGCCGCAGGATCCAAAGGAACTTGAGCGCCGGAAGCTTCTGGAGGAAATCCGGAGGAGAGCCGAAGAAGCTGAATTGCGGAGGATTGAATCCGAGGAGGAGAGAACAGGCTTCGAGGTGTCTCAGCCGGAGGAGCAGCATGCTGAGGTTGCGCCTGCGCATGATTTGCCCGCCCCACCAACAACCCAACGCGCCCGTTCACAGCCGG
>DAIPLH010000009.1:4746-9342 GCA_036769325.1 Bacteroidota bacterium | reverse complement strand
TCATCGACCTGAGGGGGAAATTTGCAGTCGCAATTGACCGCAAGGATGTGGAAACAGCTTCCGACCTCATCCTCGATATCGCCGCGTTTATTCCTGACACCGTTGAACTTGCCTCATATGAGAAGATACTCCGTTCGTTGAGAATGGAGCTGAAGGAAGCCCGCTCCAGGCCGTTAGTCGTCCCGGCCGAGGATGATGATACAAAGGAACAGAAGGAACGGAAGCGGCAAATGAGGGCGAAGAAAATTGCTGCTCTCATGGAGGGATCGATCTCGCTGTATGAACAGGAGAAGTACGACAAGGCTGCTGCCACCGTAAAAGAGTTGCTGGATCTGGATCCCGAGAATGATGAGGCTGCGGAACTTCGGTCGAATATCGAGAAAGCACAGGGGCTGGCCGCTGAAGTCCGCGCAGAAGAAGCAAGGCGCAAGGCAGATGATGATGCCGTCCGACCTCCTGAGCCTGATCCGGTTCCCGAGATTCCGGCCGCGGACAAGAACGATTTCTGGGGCAATGCCGAGAGCCTTTCTGCGGAATCGGAGTTTGGACTGAACATTGAAAAAGACGCAAAGGCTGCTCCAAAGATTCCATTCACCCGGAAGATCGTAGAGCGCGCTTCAGGGATTCGGGTACCGGTGAAGCCAATAGTCTTCAGCGTTATCATGATCCTTGCGATTGTTGGCGGCTATTTCATAGCCGGCGAGATCCAATCTTCCGCAGGAGAGCTCTCGTATTCTCTTGTCGTTCTACCAGGGTGGCACTCTCCGTCTGACAGTCTTGCAGAGTTTCTCTCCTACTCACTTGCCGAGCAGATTACGGCTGAACTCTCCCGGTCCTCAGACCTGAGAATCATTGCACCGCAAACTGCGGCAACGGTGAAATACGTTCGTGGTGGTCCGGCAGCAGCAGCGCGTAGTCTGGGCGTCGTGCACTATCTCCATTGGAACATACAGACCACTCCCGCCTCCGTTACATTCGATCTCACCTTGAGGGATACAACCGCCGCTCAACCGATCTGGTCTGCGCGAAAGCAGAGTTCGATCAGAGAGCTTCCATCTGTCGTTCGGGAGATTTCTGATGGCATTCTGACCGCCATGGAGCTGTCTGTTGAAGAAGGGGCTCAGGGGACGCGACCGACGACAGCCAACGCGGATGCATTCATTTGGTATCTCGAAGGCCGCGCCATGCTGGGGAATCCCCGGAAGTACACGCCGACGGACGCGGTAACGGCTTTTGATCGGGCTCTGGAGAGGGATCCGAAATTTGTCGATGCGCGTGTGTCCAAGGCATGGTGCTACCTGATCCAGGCGGATGCTTCGGCAGGCGCCTCCCGCGCACGAATTGCTGAAGCCGCTGTCATGCTCAACGATGGGAGTGCCCTTACGGCGTCCTCGGCGTCAGTCCTCGCCACGCATGGTCTCTTGCAGCAACTTCAGGGAGGATACGAGAAAGCATCGGAATTCCTGACCTCCGGCATCCGTTCCTATCCCGGCGATGCTGAATTGCGAAGACGATTTTCGACTGTTGCAATGATCAGGGGTGACGCTGAGGAGGCTCTCAGGAACGCCCGCCAGGGAGTCTCTCTCGACCCTCTCAATGCCGAATCATATCTCGTCCTTGCCTCAGTGCACAAGTTCCAGGGTGAATACAAGCCTGCCCTTGAAGCGTACCAGCGCGCGGCGGCGCTTTCACCGGCTAAGGAAGCATTGAAGGTCAAGTATTTTCCCGAAGTGTTCGTCTCTGTCCAGCGTCACGACAGCGCGGAAGTGATTCTGTCGAATGCTATAGGGCGATCACGTGACGACTATGTGCTGTACTATCGTCTTGGCCGGGTCTACCAGGCCGCGGGAAGAAACATCGAGCGATGGGAAGAGGTATTGCAGCGGTCGCAGGAACTCATCAAGCGGCGTCTTTCCGCATTCCCCGCCGACGGAATCGCGAGGAGTTACCTTGCCCTCGTCCTTACCCGTTTGGGAAGACAGAAAGAAGCGGGGACAGAATTGACCCGTGCCCTGAGGGATCAGCGTGATCACCCGCTGGTTCTCTATAATGCCGCGCGCGCATTTGCGATGCAAAGAGAATTCGCGTCGGCGCTCGAGTATCTCGACAAGGCGATCGGTGTGAGATACGACTCCGATCTGGTGTTCGATATGGATTTCTTCAATCTCCGCGACGAAGCGGAATTCCTGACTGTAGTCACGCGTTGAGTTCCCCCTCTACCTGTCATTTCCCACATCCCTTCGTCCATCCTCCAGTTTCACCTTTCTTTTTGACACCCATGTCTTCTCATACCGTCATGGCACGTCAATTGCCTTTAAGAAATCGAATGGATATATTCTGCACTTATACGTACATGAGCCACAACCAGGTTTATGGTGAACGTCGCTGATATTGAACGCCAGGACAGAAGGAAGAAAGCGGGAGAATTTCTCCGCATGGCCGACAAGTTCTATAAAGTCGGCGACTACGAGGAAGCGGAGCGGTTGTCCCTCAAAGCGACAGAAGTAGACCCCGGTAATCCCTACGCACTCGCCTACCGCGAACGAATCCGGTTCGCTCTCGAACAGCTCACCAAGAAGAACAACTCACAACCTTCATCAACGGCTTCCAAAGAGAAGGGGGCTGAAGAACCGGTCCCCGAACCGGAAGATGCTTCCATACGCCAGGCCGAAGAAGAAGTCCGACGAAAGCTCGAGGAGGCACAGAAGAGACTCGAACAGGAACGTCAGAAGCATGCTGAAGAAGTCCGCCTGAGGGAAGAGGCGGAAGTGCAGAGGAAACAGGAGGAGGAAGAACGGGAACGTGGACGTTCCGAGGAGCTCCGAAAGGCCACTGAAGAAGTCCGTGTGAAGATCCTTGAAGAGGCAAAGACCCATCTTGATGCCGAGCGGGCCCGGCTTGCCGAGGAGGCCTCTGTCAAGCTTGAGGAGGAGCGGAAACGTCTTGAGCAGGAGATGTCCGCCCTCAAGGAAGAAGAGAAACGAAGGCTGGAACAGGAGTTCAGGAGCACCGAGGAGTCCGCTGAGTCGTTCCTGATGCAGAAGGAGAAGGAGTTGACGAAGCTCGAGGTCGATCTTCGGGCAAGCCTTGAGGAGGAAAAACGGAGGCTTGAAGAACAACGCGCGCACGAAGAGCAGGAACGGGAACGTATTGGGCGCCAGAAGAAGGAAGAATTTTCCTCTGCAGAAGCGAATCTTCAGAAGAAGGAAGAGGAGTTGCGGACTTTCGAACAGAGTCTGAAACGATCGCTTGAAGAAGAAAAGACGCGGCTCGAGGGTGAGAAGCAGCGAATAGAATCTGAAGTACGGAAACGCCTGAAGTCCGAACAGGAAGAACTCACGCGGCTGAAGGCACAGCAGGAGCAGGAAGCGACTGAGAGGCGCCAAATTGAGGAAGAGGAACGTAACCGGTTCGAAGAGGAACGCTCGCATCTTGAAGCGGAGAAGCAACGGCTTGAAGACGAGATGCAGAAGAGAATCGCTGCAGAAAAGGAGGAGCTCGAGCGGCTGAGGAAACAGAAAGAGGAAGAGCTTCAGCAACAGCGCGAGCGTGAGGAACAGGAGAAGCAACGGCTTGAGGAGGATTTCCGGCGGCGACTCGAAGAGGAAAAAGCCCGGCTGGCAGAAGAGCAGAAGCAACAGTACGAGGCAGAGCGCGCGAGGATTGAGGCACAGGCCAAGGAAGAAGCCGAGGCTGAATACAGAAGAAGAGTCGAGGCGGAGAAAAAGGCAGAAGAAGATTCCCGCAGACTCGTAGAGGAAGAAGAGAAGCGACGTCAGGAAGAGCTTGCGGCACAGGTGCAGCATGAAGCCGAGGAAACAAAACGGTACGAAGAGGCGGTCCGCCAGGCAATTGAGGAAGGAAGACTCCTTGCCCAGCAGAAGAAGATCAAGTCATATGTCGACAAGGGTCGCCAGTGCCTGGGCCAGGGCAAGTTTGAACAAGCCCTTCAGGAGATTGCAAAAGCCTTCCTGCTCGACCCGAACCATGAAGACGCCCGGAACATGGAGGAAGTGATCTATGCCGCGCGTGAAGACCATAACAGAAAACAGGAGGAAGCAAAGCGCCGTGAGGAAGAGGAAACACAGAAGGTAAAGGAAATGGAGTCGCGGATCGAAAATCAGACCCGGAAAGAGAAGGAGGACATGGAGCGGAAAGCCATCCGGTCGGCGAAGGTTTCGGGATGTTTGCGAAAAGCAAACGAGTATTTTCTCGAAGGGGCTCTCAATGAAGCCCTCGCGGAAATCGAAACGGTTTACGCCATGGATCCCGGGAACCAGGAAGCTACGGACCTGGAGGTGAAGATCCTGAAGGCTCAGAAAAGAAGAGACGAGGCACGCGAGGTTTCAACCATCCGTTCCGTTGAAGGAGAGGCCTTCCGCAAGGAAGAAGAAGAGAACGCCGAGAAAGCAGCACGCGAACGCGAGCAAATTGGAGCAGAATCACGATCAACCTACCGCAGCATGCTGAGACGGGCATGGGCAGACGGCAGACCCAACAACGAAGAACGGTCAATGCTTGCGCTTGTACGAAGGTCTTTCGGGCTGGCAGACGACGACCATGTCACCCTCGAGCGTGAGGTACAGTTGGAAGCCT